>PFLF01000040.1 GCA_002784505.1 Candidatus Roizmanbacteria bacterium CG_4_10_14_0_8_um_filter_39_9 | reverse complement strand
TGTCATCTTTGTTTAAGTCTAAATCTGAAGTGTAAATTGGGTTATCTCCGTCTTTTGTTTTTCCCACAACCTTATTCCAACAGGCATCAACGTGATTGCAGGGAGATGCTTTTTGAATGAGGGACGCATCTTCGGCATCTGCAATGCCGTCACGATTAATATCGCCCTTGTTTTTTGTTTCTGAAAGCTGTCCTCCTTTTTTCTCGGTTGATGCTGCTTTCGGACTTTCCGGGGTTGTCCCTTTTGAGGTAAACATAAACACACCGATGCTGATAAGAACAAGTGCGGTAATAGCAATCATTGTAATAAGCATGTTTCCGGTGCGTTTATTCATAAAAATGGTAAAATAGTAACTAAGTCTTAGTCTATCACATTCTATGAACGCTGCAATGAAAAAAAATTCCGGTATATATCTGGCCACCCTAGAAATAGTCCTGCTGCTTCTCGCTCTTCAATTTTTTCGACCTCGCGCTCTGAAGCGAGTTTTTTTTGTTGACTATAAAACCCTTTTTGAAAAAACCAAGACCGTTGAGATTGCCACATTTCAAACAGGAGAGGCGTGGCAAGGAGATTTCACCTTGGATACTGAAAGATCCTTTGACAGCGAGACGGGCTTAAACTTTTACTCGATGGGGGGCAAGACAAATACGATTACGCTCACCAAAAGATTTGATCTGTCTCCGGTTGATACCGCGCATTTATCTATCTTTTCTCCTGAGGCAAGTATCTCACAACATATTGAATCGTTAACTCTTCGATTTGCATCTTCAGAAAAAGAAATGTTTGAATCGCCAATCAGTCTTAAGAAGGCGGGCTGGAATTATATTTCGATTCCGCTCAACTCATTTACCAAAGCAGGAAGTCCTGATTGGAAAAAAATTCAGTCTGTCTCAATAATTTTGACCTCAAAAAAAGCTGCAACCGTTCAACTTTCACTTGACCGCATTTGGGCGGAAAAACACGATATTCCAAATCCGATGATCAGTACCCCTTATGGTTCATTCATGAACTTGAAAACAGTTGAAGGAAATACTTTTTTACACACGGGGTCAAGCGACCCATTTCCCTTAACTATTCGGCAGCAGAGTGAGGGGAATCGTTTTGCTTACATCGTTTCTTTTATTCCGCTGAAACATCAAACATTTTGCCTAACCTTCAACTCTGCAGAAACTCGGGAAAGTGGATATCTTTTTTGTATTGAAGGAGGCAAGCTGAATGAATGGAAACTGTTGAAACAAAACCACAATAAACAAACGTTACTTTCAAAAGGGGCTTTACGGGGGGCAGCGGTTGAGAAAAATACGTACACTTGGCTTCGGGTTGAAAAGGACGGCCCAACTATCAGGGCCGGCATATCCTTTAATGGGACAGCCTTTGAAACGGTAAATAGTATTAAAGATGCATCTTTTGATAAGGGCACACTCGGAATTATTGCGGAGGGATCCTACCTCATAAATACCATTGAGGTTATGAAATAGTTTCGATCGGTGTATAATGTCCACATATGATATTTAGAAACAAAGATCAACGCGTTGCCGTATTGGTCGATGTACAAAATCTGTACTACAGCGCAAAAAACCTCTATAAGTCCCGGGTAAATTTTAAAAATCTGTTGAGTATAGTCGTACAAAAAAGACAGCTCGTCCGTGCTATCGCATATGTTATAAAAGCAGATGCACATGAAAAGGAGAATGAATTTTTTGATGCAGTGAATACAGCCGGATTTGAAGTGAAAGAAAAGCTTCTTCAGACTTTTTACGGGGGCGCGAAAAAAGGGGACTGGGATCTGGGCATTGCAATGGATGCCATCCGTTTGGGTCATAAGGTTGATTCAATCATCCTCGTCTCAGGGGATGGTGATTTTAAACCTGTGGTAAATTATCTCCAGCAATCACTTGGTTGTTTGGTTGAGGTAGTTGCCTTCCGGAAAACTGCCAATCATGAGCTGATTGAAATTGCTGATGATTTTCTTGATATTGAACAACATGTTAACCAGTTGTTGTTTAAGATTTAAGAGCTTTTCTAGGCCTCCTAAAGCTTCAATAACCATATTGCCGATTTAACTGCATGATGCTGTGGGGCAACGCACTTCATAATTTTCTGAGCAGACTGATAATAGGACCTGCTTTCCGGCGTTACCGCCATTATAGGTACCGTTGTGTCATTATTGCTCAATAACGTTATACAAAATGCACACCTGTTTCTCTTGAGTTTTGCCGCCGCAAACCTTTTGTATATCGCGGGAACCAATCTTATTCCGGAACTTCATAAAAACTCAAATGTTAAACAAGACATCCTGCAAATCATATCATTCGTTTTTGGCATTGCAATGATGTTCCCGCTTTTACTTCTTGAAAAATAGTGAAAAATATCCCTTTACAAACTTGCCTGTGGGCTTTATAGTGAGGATAAGACGGTGTAAAATGATGATGGTTGCTTCTACATATTGTTTGTGTATTTTATTCTTAAATCCTATTAGCAGATCAAGTCTTCATCTGCTAATGAGCTCTTTATTCCCTTTTAGCCTATTGCAACAATCCAAAGTATAGGTTCTGCAGCGTCAATAACATTAAGCCCGCATCTGAGCAGATTGTGATGCTTTTTATGCATTGCTTTTTAAAATAAAAGAATATACAATATCTGAAAATCATATGAATAACAAAAATGTTCTTTACTCGATCATGGCAGCAGTCGGATTATTTGGCCTTTTACTTGGAGCCTACTACCTCACTAACTCTCCATCAAAGCCAATACAGGAAATGATTACCGTGAGAAAAGATGACCATGTTAAGTGGTCTCCATCACAGAAGCATATCCTTGTCGAGTATAGTGACCTTGAGTGTCCGGCATGCAAAACGTTTAATGATCTATTGAATTCCTTCGAAGCTT
>PFLF01000065.1 GCA_002784505.1 Candidatus Roizmanbacteria bacterium CG_4_10_14_0_8_um_filter_39_9 | reverse complement strand
GATCAAAGATACTGATCTTGAACAGGTCACTTCAAATTCAGATTATCCGCTCTTTACCCTCAAGGATACAAAAAATCCTCTCTATGAATTGGCATACCAGACAAAGACAGAACAGGGAGAAGAATCTTTCAAATCGGTCAACGATAATAAATCGATGCCCTCTCTCAATGAATATATCTCAAAAAATCCCCTTCTCTTTTTCAAGGATGCATGGGGAAGATGGGCAGTTGTCGGGGAGTTTGACTTGCAGCTGATGGGAGGATGCGGCAAACCAGTAGTATATCTTTATCCTGAAAAGCCAACCGCAGTACACCTTTCATTTAGTTCGCCCGTTGCGTTAAACACAAATATCCCAACCTACCAAAATGGATGGTTGGTAAAAGCAAGTCCAGAGGGAACGCTTACCGATCTGCAGCCGCAATATACCGACTGTTCAAAAATTGATGGTACTAAATTTGGATCGGAATACGCTGTCAAAGCATGTAAAACAAATTCGTATCCGTATATTTATTGGACGGGAAAAAGTGTTGAAAACTCCTATCCACTGGTTGAGGGAGGATGGATTGTGGAGAAAAAGAATTTATTGTCATTTATGCAAAATAAGTTAAGCGAAATGGGATTGACGGATAAGGAGTCACAGGATATGACCTCTTATTGGGTACCTAAAATGGGAGAAAAAAACGCACCGTATTACCAAATAGGATTTTTGCAGACAAAAGACATGAATGCATTTATTCCCATGAATATAAATCCGCAACCAGACTCAGTACTCCGTGTTTTCCTTGACTGGAAAGCATTAAGTAGTAAACCAACAGTGGTACCTGTCCCTCAAAGGCTAGAGAAGGTCAGCCGAAATGGATTTACGTATGTTGAGTGGGGTGGATTGCATTTTCAATTTTAAAATCCGAGAGGGAACTTGAGTATACTTGCAATGCATAAATTTATTATCTAAAATACAGATATGGATATACAAAAGACAAAGGAACAAATTATGCCTATTATCAGGAAACATAATATTTCTAAGGCAGCCTTATTTGGCTCAATTGTCACAGGAAAAATGCATAAAAATAGTGACATTGACCTATTAGTTGAAGTACCCAACAGCATGTCTCTTTTTGATTTTATTGGTATTAAGATTGAGCTTGAGGAAAAATTGAACAAAAAAGTTGATCTCGTTGAATATAAAGGGATTAAGCCCGCATTAAAAAATAGTATTCTCGCAGGTCAACTATTAATTTATCCCATCCATATATGAAAAGAGGATATGCTTTTCGCATACAAGATATATTGGATTGTATTTCAGCGATTGAGAGCTACATTGCTTCTAAAACGGAAGAAGATTTCTTTATTGATCGCATGCTTCAAGACGCAGTTATCCGTCGTCTAGAAATAATTGGTGAGGCCACAAAACATATTCCTGAGGATATACGAGTCCAGTATCCAGACATACCCTGGAAAAAAATGGCGGGACTTCGTGACATAGCGATACATGATTACGTCGAGCTGGTCCAGGAGAGAATATGGAAAACTCTTATTGATGAATTACCCAAAACGAAAAAACAGGTTGAAAAAGTACAAAAGGAACTTTCGTCAGAAATGTAGTATGTAGATGAAAATCTCCTGTTCTAACAATCCAGATAACCTGTTTTGTAGCTTATAATCCGTTGACATACATGTAATAGTATTTTAGGATGATTAATGTATTATTATTTGTTTAAATTAAAATCCCTATGATCACTGATGCGGATATCAAAAAAATGAAGGCAGTCTTTGCCACAAAAGAAGAATTAAAGTCTCTTGACTCAAAAATGGATAGAGGTTTTGTTGATATTATTGAATTTATTGGTGAGACAGAAGATAAAATAATCAAGGAACTTAATGATTTTCGTGGCGAAGCTAATCAGTTTAGAAACGAAATGCGTGACATCAATAGCAACAATCAATCAACTCTTCATAATCACGAAGCGAGGATTTCTCACCTGGAATACAACAAGGCATAGCGGATTATAATCCACACCCATAGTAATAATACTTCCTTTATATGGGTAAAGTAGCCTCATAAATGACGTTTTTAATATACTTTTGATATATATTTAGTGCTAGTTTCGTGCGGCTTATAAGCCGCAATTGATATTGACAAACGTGAAAAAAAGAGTATCCTAGGGGTAATGAAGAGAAATCTTTTTTTTCGGTTTGTGACATTTTATTCTATTGTTTCCCTTCTTCTCCAATCATCACTTCCTTTCTTATATATACTACCTCAAGCAATTTCCGCCCAGGATATAACGCCAACTTCGGCCGCCGAAGTTTCAACGAAGGAGGCCTCAACTGGTATACCAGAACCAACTCTTGTGCCTACTTCTGAGCCAATTTCTATACCCACAGTGGCTCCAACAGCAGAACCGACGTTAGCTCCAACTGGCATTCCAGAACCAACCTTAACTCCCACCATAACGCCAACCTCAGTTCCTTCCCAGTGGACATTTGAAAAAGTCGAACTTAATAAAGAATATGTAGCTCCCCAAAACGGCGGAGTCAAATTGATTTTTACTAAACTCCCCAATCCCTCAGGAAACATAAAAATAGCTGAAATTACCCTTACTGCTGAACAAATTAAGCAAACTGGGTCCCTCTCAGATAAAGCGTATGACATAACGTCGGATATGGAAAACGGCGACTTTAGCTATAATCTTTCCCTCCCCATTCCAGAATCTTCAAAGGGAAAAGAGGTAAGTGTTAAATTTTCAGAAGAACTATCCACTATTGGCTCTGCAAAAGAAGTAGAAAATACACTTACTAGTACTGATACAACAGTTTCAGTAGGTAAACTTGACCATTTTACGATTTTTGTGGTGACCCTTAGTCCCGCCACAGAATGTGCTGGAGGTGCGTATGCATCTGGAGTATGTTATTCTACCATCCAACAAGCAATAGATAATCTGGCCACGGTAGACGGAAATACTATTAGCGTTTCAGCGGGAACATACGTTGAAAATGTGAATGTTACAAAAGATTTAACTTTGCAAGGAGTCACGGGAACAAATCTTCAGGGACAGATCACAATCAGTCATAACGGCGTAACCATTGACGGTTTTAACATCACAAATCCGGGTGGGACGATGGGTATCTATGTACCGCACTATGACTCTATACACATTACACATAACACGTTCCATGATATCGGCGGAGCTGATGTTTCTGGTGCCGTTCAGGCAATCAACGTACACGAAGGTTCTTCAAATGTGACAATTCAGAGCAATACAATCTACAATATCACATCGGCAGGATATGTAGATTCAAGTCACAAATATAGTGCAAAAGGTATTTATCTAGGTGATTCCTCCGGTTCGTCTCCGATTAGCACTGTAACTATTGATGACAACACCATTTATAATATTATAAGTAATTCAGCGATACCAAATGGCCGTTGGGGTGCATATGGAATTCTTGTAAATCGTCAAACAACAGGATTACAAATAACAAACAATAATATTCATGATCTTGAGGGTCTTTGGGCTCACGCAATCGGTCTTGAGGGCGATACTCCGACTGCTGTTTTAAGTACCAATACAATTAGTAGTTTAGTCGACCATAAAACTCCATCAGATGCT
>PFLF01000046.1 GCA_002784505.1 Candidatus Roizmanbacteria bacterium CG_4_10_14_0_8_um_filter_39_9 | reverse complement strand
ACTTTGATGTAATTCATGCTGAGACATTTTACATCATGCCGCATATCATCGAAACAGATATCCCAATTTTATTGGTTGAGCAAACAATTGAATATAAAGTATATCAGCACTACGTAAATAGTCTGCCTTTTTTTATCCGTCCTCTATTTTCCCTCGATATCTTGAAGCTTCGCTACTGGGAACGCTTCTATTGGCGAAAGGCTTTTTTAGTTGGGACCATGTCTGAGTCTGACAAAAAAGCAGTGTCGCTTCTTGAGCCGTCCATACAACCGGTTATAATCCCCAATGGAGCAGGGGAAGATTTGGTTGTTAACAAATTGAATCCTAAAAGATTATCGAATCCTATTTTATTGTTTGTAGGTAATTTTTTCTGGCTCCAAAACACCGAGGACGCCCAATATCTCATAGATAAAATTTACCCTAAAATTGCGAAGGCAATTCCTCAAATCCAAATAGTTATTGCAGGACAAAATGCAAGCAATAAATTAAATATATCCGATACAAAAAGGATAAAAATAATTGATATTGATCCTAAGGACTCCCAACTGGTAAAAAAAGTGTATACGCAGTCAACCTTGTTCGTTGCGCCGATTTTTGGTCCTGGAGGAACCCGTCTTAAAATCTTGGCAGCTATGGCAAGTGGTCTTCCGATCGTTACGACAAAAACAGGAATCGAAGGACTAGACATTTCAGATAACAAACATGCACTTATTGCAAATTCGCCAGATGAATTTGTAAAACAGATAAAACGCGTACTTTCCAATAAAATCCTTTATGAATCTATCAGGAAAAACGCATATGAATTGGTCAAAAAAAAGTATAATTGGAGCAAAATCGCTGAAGAGTTAGAAATAGCTTATCAACGAATTAAAAAAGCATGAAAATCGGCATTGATATTTCTCAAATCATCTATGAAGGCACGGGGGTTGCGCGTTTTGTAAATGGATTAACACACAACATTCTATCCCACGATCGATCAAATCAATGGACATTCTTTTTTTCCTCGTTAAGGCAGGGTGTCTCACCAAGTTTAAAAAAAGAAATACAAGTGAAGGATCATCGTTTGGTTGAGATTAAACTCCCCCCCACCGCTCTTAGCTTTTTATGGAATAGAGCCCACCGTCTAAAGGTTGAAAAAATCATTGGTCCTCAAGACTGTTTTATCTCGTCGGACTGGACTGAGCCCCCGTCCCTTATTCCTAAAATCACCATCATTCATGATCTGGCATATCTAAAATATCCAAAAACTGTTCATCCCCTCATCCGACAGACTCAACAAAATAGGATGAGGTGGGTTATGAAAGAATCATCACTTATATTTGCCGACTCTCTTTCAACAAAAAGTGATATAGAAGATTTGTTAAAAATAGATGGTCATAAAATTGTTGCAAATTATCCCGGGGTAGATATTATAAATCCCAAACAAGATACCCTGCAAAAAGTGAAGGCAAAATATAAGTTGAATAAAAAATTTATACTTAGTGTGGGAAAAATAGAACCAAGAAAAAACATTCAGGGACTCATTACGGCATATACAAACCTTAAGCAAGACGATGTTGATCTGGTAGTTGTCGGGCATCAAGGATGGGATGAGGCGACTGCATTGTTCAAAAAACGCCTTAATCCCCACATCCATTTCCTCAATTACGTTTCCGATTTGGAACTGCCCGCACTATATCGTGCTTGTTTATTTTTTATTTATCCTTCATTTTATGAAGGATTTGGCTTTCCTGTGGCTGAGGCAATGAAGTTGGGTGTTGCAACGGCAACCTCGTCAACATCGTCCCTTCGTGAAATCGGAGAAAACTCGTGCCTCCTTTTTGATCCACACTCAATTAATAAAATTCAGGAGGCAATGAATTCTCTTATCCACAACCCTATTTTAAGAAATAGACTCATCACTTCTGGATTGCAAAAAAGCAAAAAATTCACTTGGAATAACTATTACCAAATAATGACAGATTCTATTACAAACCTGATACAATAGTCACATATGCTTATAGGTGTTGATGGAAATGAAGCCAATGTCCGTGAAAAAGTAGGTGTATCCGTATACACCCTGCGTTTGCTGCAGTATTTTCAAAAACATGCATCAAAAAATCTTCAATTTGTAGTCTTTCTGAGGAGTGCACCCCTAAAAGAACTACCCGACGGCACAGATTTTTATTCCTATAAAATTATTCGCAGCTCATTTTTATGGTCCCAATTATTTTTACCGTTTGAACTTTTCAAAAGAATATTTACCCATCCCATTGATGTCTTTTTTTCTCCAGCTCATTATGCCCCGCGTTTTTGTCCCTGCCCAACAGTTGTAACCATTCATGACGTAGCATATGTCCACTACCCTGATGAGTTTTTAAAAAGGGATTTGTTTCAGTTAACTCACTGGACCAGATACTCAATTAAAAATGCATCAAAAATTATTTCAGTTTCAAAAACAACGAAAAAGGACGTTATAGCCCAATATAATACAACGGAAAATAAAATTGAGGTTATTTACAATGGTTTTGAAAAAAATATAACTTCAAAAGCACGTTCATTGTCATCGCTTTCAAAACAATACCATTTTAATACTCCTTATATCCTTTATGTGGGTACCCTTCAGCCCCGAAAAAATATTATTACACTTATCAAGTCATTTGCGTTTTTTAACAAAAAACATCCTGAATATTCTCTAGTCATAGTCGGGAAAAAGGGTTGGTTATTTGATGAAATATTTAAAGAAGCTCGTGATCAGTATGTAAACAATAAGATCATCTTTACCGGTTATGTGACAGATGATGAGCTTGCTGTTTTATATAAAAATTCTCACTGTTTTGTTCTCCCATCTTTTTATGAAGGATTTGGCCTGCCGCTTCTTGAGGCGATGAGTTTTGGTACACCAGTGATTAGCTCATTTGCATCCAGTTTGCCCGAGATAGGAGGCGAGGCTTGTCTGTATTTTGATCCTCAGGATCCGACAGATTTATTCGATAAGCTGGAGCTTCTGACATATGATCCGTCGCTCCAAAAACAGCTTATTGCAGAAGGCAAAAAAAGGACTCTGACCTATTCATGGAATAAATGTGCTAAAGAAACCTTAGCAGTTCTGATGTCACAAGTAAAAAGAAGATGAAGAAAAAACTACGTGTTGCGCTATTTTTTTCATCTGATCCAACGGTCGGAGGAGGAGTTCAGGAACACATCTACTATCTGTCCCAGGAACTTCGAAAAAAAGGAATGTATGTTGAAATTTTTGGTGCTGAAACTCTTAAAACACGGTTCGAAAACTATACTCCTATTGGATATACCGTTGAAGTTCCAACTCCAAATGGAAATTGGGGAAGTGTCCATTTTCTTAAAAATGGTATTAATTTGTCAAAATTTTTTTCATCGGATAAATTCGATATCCTTCATATCCATGAACCGTATATACCCTTTGCTGCCTGGAGCTTGATACAAAATGTTAAGATACCGAAAGTTGTTACTTTCCACAATGCGTGGGATGATAACTCTATTCATAATGCAATAAACGTCATCGTTCCTATGTTTCAACCTTTTTTTTCTCAAAATGTCACCGGGGCAATTTTCGTTTCAAAGATCACAGAAAAACGATGGCGGTCAGTATGCAGTCCTAAAACCAAAACACAGGTCATTAACAATGGTGTAGACCTGAAAGTTTTTAAACAAAAAAAGCAATTTCGTAAAGATAAGGTTACTGAACTGTTATTTGTAGGTCGTTTAGTAAAAAGAAAAGGAATTGATTACCTCATGAAATCATTTCCATTAGTAAAGCAGATGTGCCCGGACACTCACCTGACTATATTAGGGGATGGACCGGAATACGAATGGTGCAGGAGATTTATACGCACTAATGATTTGGGGGAAGACGTATCTCTTATGGGGAAGGTTATTGGAAAGAAAAAAATAGCATATTTTCAAAATGCACATATTTTTTGCGCACCTTATTCTGATGAAGCCCACCCTATAAGTATTCTTGAAGCGATGGCATGCGGATGTACTATTGTGGGGTTTGCAAATGAATCGTTCAAAGAAATTTTGAATACCTATCCTACCCCACAATTTCTTGTAGAGCATAAAAATATCCATGCGTTAAAAACAGTGCTTGTAGATGCGATTACACACAGGGATCTACAAAACGAAGCAAGCAATTGGTGTTTAGAAGAAATAAAAAAGTATTCGTGGCCCTCGATTTCAACTCAAATTGAAAAAATGTATTACAAAGTGTTGTCCAAGAGATGATGCGAAAACTATTTTTTACTCTCTTCTTACGGTTGTTTCGTTTGGGAAAAAGCGCCATTCCTACATCCAAAAAAGGATTAATTATTATTCTTATTGATGGATTAGGGTATGAAATTCTGAGCCAGGAGATAAAAAAGGGACACTGCTCATTTTTAAAATCTCTGATAAAAAAAGACCGTTTCCAATTGATGCCCTATTGTTGTGGAGTCCCTGCAGTAACCCCTGCAACTGAAGCTGAATTGTTTTTTGGCAATAATACCAACATTCCTTCATTTACATGGTATGATCGAACTCTGCACCATTTTGTTCGGGGGAATAATAGTGAAGAGATTGAAAAATTTGAAAATAATCTTACAGCAAAAGAACCATTATTGTTAAATGGCTCATGTATTCTTGGAGTTTATAATGCAGGTGCAAGCCAATGTAGTTTTTCAAGTAAAGATTCTAATGTAAAAAAGCCATTTCGGACATTGAAGTCCTTTCATGTTTTGCTTGCTGTTTTTTTTAATCCCATGCGCCTGACATATACTGTTTATTTAGTCATTAAAAGCATTTTGGTAGGCGCATATATATCGGCGTTTAAAAAAAGCCGAAGAAAATTTATTCCCTTGGTGTTGGAGTCCTTATCGCATTCGCTGCTCGGAAATATTGCAAGTTATGTTGCAGAACTTGAGCTTCTTCGTGAAACCCCCATTTTGTTTATTGATTATGTGCTTTACGATGAATTTGCACATACCTATTCGATAAAATCAAAAATGGCAAAGGGGACACTCCGCCTTATTGATTGGTGCTGTAAATCGTTGGTTGAAAGTTCAAAGGAGTCTGAGAGGAAATATGAGGTGGTAATCATGTCGGATCACGGACAAACCGATTCCGTCGTATTTGAGCATAAATTTAAACAATCGCTCGTTACGTTTTTTTCACTGGCACTTCAAGACCCGGCAAGAACAATAATAAAAACTCAGGGCAAAATATCCAACCCTCAAATAGATGGGGGGAAAGACGTATTTCTGGTCCCCTCGGGCTCAATGATGCATGTGTATTTTTCCGAGAGGTTCCAAAACCCGTATCTTTTAAACGAAATGATGGCTAAGTATCCCCATCTTATTGATAATCTTCTCAAACATCCGGGAGTCGGATGGATATTGGTGCGGGAGACAAGAGACACGCAATTACTTATCTCGGCATCTGGCTCCGTTCAATATAAAAATGGTGTTGTAGAAAAGATCACGGGCGCGCCATTTAAGGAATATTACATATCGCCTGAAGTGCTTGATTCGCTCGCTAAATATGCAAAGTTTAATAACAATGGTGACCTTGTCGTGATTGGAAATGTTAAAGATGGAAAAGTATTCGCATTTGAAGAACAGCGAAGTACCCATGGGGGATTTTACGGACCGATGACTGAACCGTTTATTCTGACAAATAATCCTGCTCTTCTTCTAGCGCTTTCAAAAAAGGCTTCAATGAAAGAATTATTTAGTATCATTCGACAGACATACAAAAGTCACTTATAATACAGGTATGGCCCCTATTTTTATAGTTCCGGAAACATACGACCAAACTGCATTTAATGCTGCGGCACATCACCCCATGCAAACATGGGAGTGGGGGGAAGCACGAAAAGAAACAGGGGTCGAGGTTGTTCGAATAACTGAACAAGAAAATCATATCCCGATCAACGTTTTTCAGTTTTCACTCCATAAAATACCCTATACTCCGTATAAAATAGGATATCTCCCTCGGTCAGTTATACCTTCCAAACATGTTCTTGATTTTTTATTTGATTATGCAAAGAAAAACAATATTATTTTTCTCAAAATAGAACCCTACGTTGAAAATGACAAATTTCAAATGACAAATTTCAAAATAATAAAATCCCCTCATCCTCTATTCCCTGAATGGACGCAGATGGTTGACCTGACCAAGACTGAAGAAGAACTTATGAAGGATCTTAAACCGAAAACAAGATATAACATCCGTTTAGCTCAAAAGAAAGGTGTAGTTGTCAAAGAGATATCCACCGATGAGGGATTTGCCGTATTTTCAGATCTCTATTTTGCAACATGTAAAAGACAAAAGTATTTTGGACATACGAGAAAATATCACGAAATTATATGGAGGAATTTAAAAAACAACATCCCACATGTTCTGATTGCATATTTAGGAGATATACCACTTGCAGCGTATGAGCTCTTTTATTTTAAAGATGTTTTTTATTATCCCTATGGCGGAACATCTGTTCTACACCGCAACGCCATGGGTGCAAACCTCCTTATGTGGGAAGCAATTTTACTGGGGAAAAAATTGGGGGCAAAGAAGTTTGATATGTGGGGATCGCTTCCCCCCATATCTCTCGGAAACTCATCATGGTCCGGATTTACTCGGTTTAAAGAAGGGTATGGAACAAAATATGTTGAATTTGTCGGCAGTTTTGACCTGATAGTTGACCCTGTCTTATATGCTATATACAATAGTCTTCATACTCTCCGCAACATGTATCTATCGCTAAAAAAATAGCAATAATCTATTTCTTTTTTGGTACAATCGTCTTGGTAAGCGCTAGCGGCAAAACATCATCCAAGTGTTCCACAAATTGGAATTTCAGGTCCTTCAGGATATAGTTCGGGATATCTTCCAGATCCTTTTTGTTATCTTTTGGCATGATGACCGTTTTTATACCTGCACGGTGTGCGGCAATTACTTTCTCCTTGACTCCTCCGATTTCAAGAGCGCGCCCTCGGAGAGTAATTTCACCGGTCATTGCCACATCCCGCTTGAATGGAATTTTGGTCAGAGCCGATATCATCGCGGTCGCAATCGCAAGTCCGGCTGACGGACCGTCTTTAGGAACTGCTCCTTCCGGAACATGGACGTGGATATCGATTTTACTAAATAAATCTTTTGCAAGTCCTAATACCTCCCACCGAGTACGGATATAAGATAAAGCGGCCTGACACGACTCCTTCATAACGTCTCCCAAATGGCCCGTAAGAGTAAGCCCTCCCTTTCCCGGCATTACGGCAACCTCAATAAAAAGAATATCCCCTCCTGCTTGAGTCCATGCAAGGCCCGTTGAAATACCAATAGAATTTTTTCCTTCGATTATCTGATTTGAATACTTATATGGACCTAAGTATTTTGCAATATCGGCAACCGCAACAGACTTTGAAATAATTTTTTTTTCAACAAAATCTCGTGCTATCTTACGCAAAATCTGTGCGACTTGCCGTTCAAGCTCTCGAACTCCGGCTTCTCTTGTATATTTTCTAATAATGGTCTTAGATGCAGAGTCCGCAATTTTGACCTCTTTTGAGGAAAGACTATGAGCTTCAAGTTGCTTGCTAATTAGATAGTCTTTAACTATATGAAATTTTTCATCTTCCGTATAACCGGGAAAATGAATGATCTCAAGCCGATCAATCAATGCGTCCGGAATGGTATCAAGTATGTTAGCTGTCGTAATAAAAAGAACATCTGATAAATCAAACGGCACCTCCAGATAGTGATCTGAAAAGGCATGATTTTGCTCAGGATCAAGTGCTTCAAGAAGTGCGGCAGACGCATCTCCCCGGTAGTCTCGTCCAATCTTGTCAATTTCATCAAGCATAAAGAGTGGATTTTTTACGCCTGCCTGTTTGATACCTTGAATGATTCGACCAGGCATAGCCCCTACATATGTTCTCCTATGTCCTCTTATTTCTGCCTCGTCCCGTATCCCGCCAAGTGACATTTTTACGAATTTTCGACCCAGAGCGCGCGCAATAGATCTTCCAAGTGATGTTTTTCCAACACCGGGTGGCCCCACAAAACAAATGATTGTCGGCTGATACTCTTTTTTCTTTGCAAACTTCGGTTCTTTTTCAATCTTTTGACGTCGAAGCTCGATAACAGCCAGATACTCAAGGATTCGTTCCTTTATTTTCTTTAATCCATAATGATCTTCATTTAATATTTTTTCAGCGCCCTTTATATCAACACTCGTCGTAGCTTCGATTGACCAAGGAAGATCAACTAACCAATCAAGATAGTTTTTTACATACGAAGTTTCGGGATTAAATTGGGACATTTGACTTAACCGCTTTAATTCTTTGATAGCTTTCTCTTCAATTGGTTTTGGCATTTTTGAGGTGGCAATTTTATCGCGGTATTCGCGTATATCCTTATTTTCCCCTCCCCCCAGCTCTTCTTCAATGGTCTTCATCTTCTCCTTGAGAAACGTCTCTTTCATTCCTTTTTCAAATTTACGCTGGGTCTTCATGGATATGTTTTGCTCAATTTCCAGTATTTTCACCTCCTTGTTAATGTTTTCAACCTCCCGTGCCAATCTTTTTTTCAGATCTGTTTCTTCAAGAAGGGTCTGTTTTTCCCTTTCTTTAACATCAAGAATCATAGCGATATGATAGGAGAAATCAAGCGGTGTCCCCACATTAAGAATATTCATGAGAAAGACAAAGTCAACAGCCTTGCCAAGATTGATGGCCTTTTTCACCTGCAAGGAGATGTGCTTTACCATTGCCTGAACTTCTTCATCGCTCACATCGACATCATGAGTGAACATAACCCTACCCTCAAAATAAGGAGTTTCTTTAACCACTTCAATAATACGTACTTTTTCAATTCCCTTTATAAGCGCATTTATTTCACCTTTTTCGCCCACTACAATTTTCTCAACTGTTGCCAATACGCCAATCTCACAAAAATCATCTTTAGTCGGCTCATCAACAGAGGAATTTTTTTGCATTACCAGGACAATTTTTTTATCTTTCTTCATGACGTCCTGTATGGTAAGAACGCTTTTTTGACGACCAAAGACAAGAACATTTTCCGTCTTGGGAAATACAATTCCGTCACGGACCGGGATGATGGGATAAAGGGTTTCAGAAGGTGAGTCGATTAATATTGTCATAGATATTAGCAGTATAGCAAAATAACTGCTAAGTGTCAATTAATAAATTTATCTAAAATCTGCAAGCAATTCATCAAGTATATAACTTGAGTTTTGGTGGGACACAAGAGTCGATTCCTCAAGTTGTGTGAGCTGTTCATGAAAGGCGGGTTTTTCTATTTGGTAAATAACTCCAAGGGGGAATTTCTCAGCGTGCACTTCCTGTGCCTTAAGCAAAGCCTTGTTAATATTCGCCTTATCATGCACGTCCTCCAGTTTATATGCATTTTTTACATAGTATTGATAGGTGTTTATTTTGTTGAACGTTACGCAGGGCTGAAGCACATTGACAAGACTAAATCCTTTATGGCTCAGTGCCGCTTTCATTATTTCAACCATGTGAATAGTGTTTCCCGCAAACGCCTGAGCAACAAATGTTGCTCCCTGGGTTATGGCGAGGCTCATAGAGTCTATTTCCGTTTCTATTATCCCACCCGGTGTTGATTTTGATTTATATCCTTTTCGTGCAGTGGGGGCGGCCTGACCAGTTGTGAGCCCATAAACTCGGTTATCGTGAACAATTACGGTAATATCGTGATTCCCCCGCGCTCCGTGCATAAAATGGTTTCCGCCCTCACCATAAAAATCTCCGTCTCCTGCAACCACGATTGTTTTCATCATGTGGTTTGCGAGTTTCATTCCAATTGCAACCGGAAGGGCTCTTCCATGAAGACCGTGACTAGCATAAGCATTTAGAAAATCATTCATGTTTCCAGAACATCCAATGCCGAATGAAACGAAAACAGAAGAAGGAGAAAAACCCAACTGAGCCAATGCGGCTCTCAAAGTGACGCCTATTCCAAAGTTGCCGCATCCGGGGCACCACGTTGGGGTATATCCATTAAAATCAGCGGGGGTTGCCATGTTATTATTTTTTTGTTACATAACTCATAATCTCTTCTCGAAGTAATGGTCTTCCATCATATTTTAATATTTTTTCGCTCAATGTCACTCCTGTTTCCATACGAAGGAGTTTTCCAAACTGCCCTTGTGCGTTATTTTCAACTAAAATATATCTTTTTTGTTTTGAAAAATAGGGAGTGATTTGATTTGAGTCCAAGGGGAACATGTGCGTAAAGTGGAGAATGCTTGTTGAAATATTTTTCATCTGTAAGTCACGCTGGGCTTCAAGAAGAACTCCCCTGGTTGATCCCCAAGACACAAACACTATCTCAGACCGATCAATATCGCCAATCACTTCAGGACTTTTAAAATGATTTTTTAAATAGGTTGCGGTTTTGCGATCTCGCTTATCTGCCTGTTTAATACGCTCTGATGAGTCCTCGGTGGTGTGTCCGTCTTCAAGATGCTCGTAGGAGTTTGCCTGATAAAATACCCCTTTCTGTCCAGGAATAAGTCGAGGAGAAATGCCGTCGTCTGTGATCTTAAAGCGTAAATAGGGCTTTGCATCTGTTTTGTTTATTGTTTGACCTCTGTCTGGCTTATATGTGCTCACTAGCCCATTTACAAACGATTCATTCATACTTTTGTGCGACTCAGAGAGCAACATGTCTGACATAACGATAACCGGGACCTGATAAATATCGGCGAGGTCAAATGCTTTCACTGAAAGCTCGACCATTTCTTCAACCGTGCCCGGGGCAAGAACTATTTTTGGAAACTCTCCATGGCCTGCATGAACGGTAAACAAAAGGTCCCCTTGTTCGGTCCAGGTTGGCATGCCCGTTGCCGGTCCCGGACGTGACGATAAAAATATGACAATCGGTATTTCCGCAACCCCTGAAAATGAAATCGATTCAACCATGAGGGCAAAACCGCCTCCTGAAGTCCCGACAGCACTTCTAACTCCTGCAATAGACCCTCCCAGGGCAGTATTAATAACAGATATTTCATCTTCAGCGTGCCGAACCACCATTCCCATTTTATTTTGCCAGGCTGCAAGTACCGACAGGACCGAGGATGAAGGAGTCATCGGATAGGCAACATAAAGCCTGCAATTGGCGATTGCAGCTCCCAAAGCAAATGACTCATTACCTGTCAAAACAAGCTGCTTCTCATTTTCTCGTTTTTCTAACAACTCAACTTTTTGACCGGCATAGTTATTATAGATATAATCAAACCCCGCTTTTGCAAATTGCTTGTTAAAATTTACAATTTCATCACCCTTCCGTGAAAATTGCCCAGTCAAAATGTTGTTTAGTTCGTCAAGATCAGTCCCCAATAGTGCGAGCGATGCTCCAAGGGCAATAGTATTTTTCATTATTGCCTGGCCATTCAATTCCTTAAGGATTTTTTTAAAGGGAACTTTAATTTTTATGCGGTCTTCTTCAAAGTCAAACTCATCTGGATCATACATAACAAGGGTTGAAGGGATAAGTTGCTTGTTGTGCAGAGTATATGTGTCTTTATTTAAGCAAACCAATAAATCAATTATTGATTTAGAAGCAAAAACCGGCGCATCAGATACAAGAACATCATATGCATTGTGCCCTCCTCGAATCAGTGAGGGATATTCAATATAGTCAAAAATGTGATACCCCAATCGGGCAGCTATTTTTGAAAAAAAAATGCCTGTTGTCAAAATGCCAAATCCTGCCTCTCCTCCAATTTTCCAAAGAAATTGTTTCATATGTTAGGCAGGAAAAACTTGTTGCCCCGCCTCATTTTGAATAATAATTGCCGCAACCGGGCATGCCTTTGCCGAATCAATGATTGTCTCTTCCGTTTCCTCGGGGGCAGTATTGATAAAAATTGCTTTTGCCTCAGAGTCAAGCACGTATGTTTTTGGAGCAACCGCGATACATGTTGCAGCTCCGATACACAAATTGCGGTCCACCGTTACTCTCAGTTTATTTATTTTGACTGGTCCCGACGGATTTTTTGGGTCCAAAAGATTGGCAGATGTAGTGTCCATAGTATATTAGATAACAAAATCAAACTAATAAATTGTGTAACGCCTCAAGTGAGATCAGCGCACACTTGAGCCTGTTGGGACCAAGATCGATCCCCAACATCTTTATGATATCCTGCTTTGCCAACTTTCGCAACTCTGATTTAGTCTTTCCCTTTATCTTTTCGGAAAGCATTGACACGGTTGCCTTGGATATTGCGCATCCTGAAACTTGAAATTTGATATCTTTTATCTTCTCCCCGTTAAATAAGACATCCATTTTAATCTTATCCCCACAGAGCGGATTGTGAACTAGAGTGGTTTTTGAAGGGTTTGAAATGCTTCCAATGTTTCTCGGATTACTCGCATGATCTAGTATTATTTCCTGATAAATGCCTGTATTTTTCATTATCGGTTGAATAATTGGTAAACTCTCTGTAGGGATGTAATAAGTTGAGAAATATCAGCCTGATTATTGTAAGTATAAAAGCTTGCCCGCGTACTCGCTTCTATCTGCATCGATTCATGAAGCGGCATGGCACAGTGATGACCTGCACGAACACATATACCGTCTTCAGCCAGCACCTGAGCGATGTCGTGGGGATGAATTTTTTCAAGCGTGAAACTTACAATACCCGACCGATGTTTATCGGGCCCTAAAACGGTTAATCCTTTTATATTTTCACGAAGAGCAGTTAGAGCTTGATTAACCAGTTGATGTTCCTGTTCCTTGATAGCATCCATTCCTATGCGATTAAGAACTTTTACCGCCTCACCTAGCCCTATAGCCTCTGCAATAGCGGGGGTTCCCGCTTCAAATTTATGTGGAATGCTATTAAAGATTGTGCGATTCAGATGTACCTCTCTTATCATTTCTCCACCGAATAGAAACGGAGGAAGGGTTTCTAAAAGATCTGCGCGTCCATAAAGCACTCCAACGCCTGTTGGCCCCATCATTTTATGACCGGAAAATGCAAAGTAGTCTGCGTTCAATTTTTTTACATCAACCGGCATATGACCGACTGACTGGGCTCCATCAACAATTACAATACACAACGGATTAATCCTCTTTATGACTTTTATTATCTTTTCAATCGGATACACAGTCCCCAACACATTTGATATATGAGTAAGTGCGACTATCTTTGTGTTTTTATTGACATAGAATCCGATTTTACTGTCATCAACCTCTCCCTGTTCTGTCTGAAAATCCAAATACTTTTCCGCGTTCAGCGGGACTACCTTTAACAGCAGTTTTTTTCTTATAGCCAACTGTTGCCAGGGCACAAAATTGGAATGATGCTCCACAATAGTTGTAACAATCTCATCTCCCGTCTTAAGAGAATCACTCAAGCAGTAAGCTAGCAAATTTAAAGACTCGCTGGTGTTT
>PFLF01000077.1 GCA_002784505.1 Candidatus Roizmanbacteria bacterium CG_4_10_14_0_8_um_filter_39_9 | reverse complement strand
AGATTGAATATGTACTTTACAACTCGTTTTGGTATATGCTGAAATATCCTTGGCATGTTTTGTCGCTTATGATGCATTTTTTTAAGACTTTATCAATTTTCACTGATAAGACAGCCACTATTTCTAAGACGGCAGTAATTACCGGAGCAGTTCACATAGGAAAAAATGTAAAGGTTGGTGATTATGTGAAAATCGCAGGGCCATGTTATATTGGAGACAATACCGTTATCGCCGATTATGCATTGGTGCGGGAGAGTCACATCGGACCAAACTGTCTTATTGGCTCATCATCTGAAGTTGCACGGAGCTATCTTGGCGAAGGAGTAATGCTTCATCGGAATTATGTTGGGGATAGCGTTTTCGCGTCTCATGTACTAATGGGTGCAGGAGCGGTAACGGCCAACTTCAGATTTGATAAGAAATCAGTCGGTTCATATGTAAAAGGAAAAAAAATAAATACCAATGCAAATAAATTAGGAGCAATCATCGGAGCAGATACAAAGGTGGGAATTAACGTAACTCTTTTTCCCGGTTTAAAAATCGGAGCAAACTGTATGATCAGGCCGGGGTATTGTATTTCCCGGGACATGGAGGATGATACGATAATAAAAAAACAATAATATGAAAAAAAAGATTACGGTAATGGGCGGAGGAACTGGCGGCTTTGTCGTTTTATCCGGCCTAAAAAAACTCCCCATAGAGCTTAGTGCCATTGTAACCATGATGGACTCAGGGGGATCCACGGGAAGGCTAAGAGACCAATTGGGAGTACTTCCGCCTGGAGATCTGAGGCAGTGTTTGGTTGCGCTCTCCGAGGCGCCAGATCTGTGGAGAAAACTATTTCTTTACCGATTTGAAACGGGTGATTTTGAAGGACACAATTTTGGAAATATTTTTTTATCAGCCCTCGAGAAGGTCTCCTCAAATTACCATGAAGTTCTTGAAACAGTGAGTTATGTACTTAAAACAAAGGGACAGGTAATTCCAGTTACCTTTGACAAAACTCACCTCTGTGTTGAGTATGAAAATGGGACAATCCTCAAGGGAGAAAGTCATATTGATGAAAATAATAAAGAAACAGGAAGAATTACACACGCATTTCTTGAACCTCAGGTATCAGCAAACGGAGATGCATTGTCTGCGATCGAAAATGCACAGGAGATAATCATCGGCCCCGGTGATCTGTATACCAGTATTATTCCCATTCTCCTTGTTCCGGGAATAAAGTCGCATATTCAATCAGCGAGCGGCAAAATAATATACATAATGAACCTTATGACTAAATTGGGTCAGACTTCACAATATGGCGCAATGGACCATATACAAGATCTGGAGGGCTACTTGGGCAAAGCTATCGATGTTGTTATCGTTAATAACGGGAAAATAGACGCAGAAATTATTAAGTGGTATACCTCTCATAATGAAAGACCAGTTATCAACGACATAAACAGCAGTACGTTTAAAGGTATGGTTATCGAAGAGAATGTATTAACAGGAGCCGCTGCACTGACCAATAAAGCAGACAAATTGACAAGAAGCATTTTGAGACATGACAGTGATAAACTCGCACGCGTTATTAGTCGTATACTATCCGTATGATACGGAAACATACTATCTCAATACAAAATGCATGGAATGGCCTCATTTGGGCGCTGACAAGCCAGCCAAATTATCGCATACACTTTTTTTTATCAGGTATTGCATTACTTGTCGGTTATCTGTTGCAGATTGCTTATCTAGAATTTTTAACTATCTTGATACTTATTATTGTCGGCTTAACCATTGAGACAGTCAACACCGCAATTGAAGAAACAACAGACGCTATCGATACCCATATCAGGGAGGATATTAAACGTGCGAAGGATGTCTCAGCAGGGGCAATGCTGATATTTGCCATTGGGGCATCGATCATTGCGGGCGTTATTTTCATCCCCAAAATTTTATTACTTTTGACCTTTTGACATTATCTTATGTCTATTTACCTTTTTGCAACATTTGTTTCGTTTGTCTTTAACCTCTTTTTAATTGTTCCCTTCATTCATTTTTTGTATCGAATGAAGTTTCAGCGCCAAAATCAACAGACGAAAGACGCGTTTAACAAGCCGACGCCTATCTTTGACAAGTTTCATGCCCACAAAACAGGGACACCGGTCGGGGGAGGTATTCTCATCGTTATAACGACCACACTTCTTTTTACCTTTTTCGTTTTGATATACGCGGTATTTAACAAACCGCTTCATGCAAATTACCCATCGGTAATCGGAGAAATAAAAATAATATTTTTTACTCTTATTGGTTTTGCCCTGCTTGGCGTATATGATGATCTTATGAAAATTTTTATGTGGCAAAAGGATGGTTTTTTTGGCTTGAAACTCAGACATAAGCTAATCATAGAAATCGTACTAGCTACCGTTATTTCCTATTGGCTTTATGTAGATTTGAAGATTGACATTATTCATATCCCCTTTTTAGGAGTATTTAAGCTAGAATTTTGGTATATCCCATTTGCAACATTTGTCATTGTGGCATTTTCCAATGCGGTGAACATTACCGATGGACTGGATGGTCTTGCAACGGGAGTACTCATGATTGCTATTACCGGTTTTTGGGTTGTGGCACGGGCCATTATTGATGTTCCAACTTCTATGTTCATTGCCGTTTGGCTGGGGGGGATATTTGCCTTTCTCTATTTTAATATTTTTCCTGCCAGAATTATTTTAGGAGATACCGGCGCCCTTTCCTTTGGTGCCCTTTTTGCAGTTATTGGTCTTATTCTCGGAAAAGCGCTTGCACTTCCCCTTATTGGCGGCGTGTTTGTGCTCGAAATCGTAAGCTCGCTGCTACAGTTGTTAAGCAAACGTTTCTTTAAAGTGAAGCTGTTTTCTGTTGCACCTCTTCATCTGTGGCTTCAACACCGTGGGTGGGAAG
>PFLF01000084.1 GCA_002784505.1 Candidatus Roizmanbacteria bacterium CG_4_10_14_0_8_um_filter_39_9 | reverse complement strand
CATGATCGCAACCAGAGATACTTCAGGTAAATCCAAGCCTTCTCGCAACAAATTCACACCGACTAAGCAGTCGTAAATTCCTTTGCGCAAATCCGCTAAAATCTTGATTCTCTCAAGAGTCACTACTTCAAAATGTATATACATAACTTTAATACCTTTTTCCTTTAGATATTCAGTCAGTTCCTCAGCCATGCGTTTAGTTAAAGTCGTCACCAAAACTCTCTCTGCTTTCTTGACTCTCACCTCAATTTCTCTAATCAAATCAGGAATCTGTTTTGTTGTTGTTCGGACTTCGATTTCCGGATCCGCGATCCCAGTCGGTCGAATTATTTGCTCGACAACTTGGTCTGAGAGCGAAATTTCGTATTTTTCTGGGGTTGCGCTGGTATAAATTACTTGGTTTATTTTCCTGGCAAATTCATCATAGGTCAGCGGCCGGTTATCAGCGGCGGAGGGCAACCTGAAACCATGTTCGATCAACGTTGTCTTGCGTGCCCGCTCACCGTGCCACATTCCCCGAACTTGTGGGAGCGTCATGTGGGATTCATCAACAATTAGTAGAAAATCCTTAGGAAAGTAATCAAGTAGTGTGTAGGGTGGGTCCCCGGGCTTTCGGCCGTCAAAATAACGACTGTAGTTTTCAATACCACTGCAATAACCAAGCTGCTCGATCATTTCTAAGTCGTAAAGAGTTCTGCTTTCCAACCTTTGAGCTTCCACCAATTTATTTTGTTCTGAAAGCTCCTTCAATCGAAAAGAAAGATCCTTTTTTATTTCAGAAAGAGGTTTGGTAGTATCTTGCTCCGGCATTACGTAGTGTCTGGCCGGAAAAATTCTGACCTGCTCTATTGAATCAATACTCTCACCAACTTTAGGATCGATCTTTTCTATGCTCTCGATACTATCCCCAAAAAGTTGAATTCTGACTATATACTCTTCGTCTGCAGGGTGGACTTCGACAAGATCCCCTTTAACTCTAAAAGTACCTCGTTTCAAATCAAAATCATTACGGTCATACTGTATTGTTGTGAGTTTTCGGAAAATATCTTTCGGAATGACTTTTTCACCAACTCTAAGGCTAACTAAACTATTTTGATAAAATACCGGTGAACCAAGATTGTAAATGCAAGAAACACTGGCAACTATCAAAACGTCTTTTCTGGTAAGTAGGGCTTTCGTTGCTGCCAAACGCAACCGATCAATTTCTTCATTAATAGAGGCATCTTTTTCTATATAAAGATCGATCTTCGGCACGTAAGCCTCAGGCTGATAATAATCGTAATAAGAAACAAAATATTCAACCGCATTTTCCGGGAAAAACTCCCGATACTCACTAGCAAGTTGGGCGGCCAAGGTCTTGTTGTGAGCAATCACCAAAGTCGGTTTGTTGATCTGGTTGACAATATTGGCAACTGTGAAAGTCTTACCAGTTCCGGTCGCACCTAACAAAGTTTGGTGTTTGTAGCCTTTATTTAGACCAGCAACAAGTTTTTTAATCGTCGCTGGCTGATCACCAGTAGGCGGCCAGGGCGACTTTAAATTAAACCTTTCCATAAGAACATATTTTAGATCAATTACCGGAATTTAAAAAGCTCACCGTTATAGAAAATGGTGCCTCTTTTTTTATCTAATTAAGAGAATCTAACTTGAGTTTTTAGGTTATGGTCCAAACAAAGTAACGACGATGGTAAAAATAACACTTGCTACTGTGCTAAACACAATTATTTCTCATATTGGTAAGTATCGCTCGAAGAACCAAGTAAAGGAGCGGACGCAACAAAACCAAAAAAAGTATAATTAACAACAGAGGCTGTCAAAAACTGATACACTTTTACCCAGTTGACACCTTCCCGAAAAATAAACAATAATTTAACCAAAATAATTCCCGGGAGCTTTTATGCCACCAATTGTGTATCGCCGCCAAAGAGATCTATTAGAGTTTATTTCCCAATTCATGCAAAAAAAGGGCTACGCGCCAACCTTAGCGGAGATTTGTGATGCCCTGGGTCTCCGTTCCCCCGCCACAGTACACGAGCACATCCAAAACCTAATCGAGAAAGGAATCTTAAAAAAAACCGAAGGGGCTAGGCGGGGTCTTGAAATCGTCGATCAAAAGGTTATGGGCTGGATACCCGGTGGGGTGGAGTTGCCGCTTAAAGGAATAATCGCTGCGGGTTATCCGATTGAAGCAATTACAGATCCTTCTTCCACGCTGACTGTCCCCGAAGATATGGTCGGCACCAAAAGAATGTTTGTCCTGCAGGTTAAGGGAGACTCGATGATTGAGGCAGCAATTTTGGATGGTGACTTTGTTTTGGTTGAACAAAACGACACCGCCAACGACGGTGAAATCGTTGTCGCTCTTCTAAATGAGAACTTTGCAACTTTGAAACGCTACTTCAGACAAGCTGATCATATACGTTTAGAACCCGCTAATTCAACGATGAATCCAATAATTGTCCGCGGTGATATTCGCATTCAAGGAATAGTCAAAGGCGTGATCCGGAAGTTCCACTAACTTGCTTATTTTGGGTTGACTTTGCGATAATTAAAGCAACCCATGCCCGAAGAACTCATTGAAAAAGTAGCTGAAGCACCTGCAATTGCTGTCGAGAAAACAATCGATACCTCAAAACAACTAGCTAAAGATATTGTAAATCAGGAATCCGTAAAAAAAGTCAGAGCTTATTGGAAGCTTCTGGGTCCAGGCCTTACTACCGGAGCCTCTGACGACGATCCATCAGGAATCGCAACTTATTCCCAAACAGGAGCTCAGTTTGGATCCCAACTACTTTGGTTAGCTCCGTTTACTTTTCCCCTCATGTCAGTAGTGCAAGAGATGTGCGCGCGTATCGGTCTTGTCACTGGCCGGGGATTGGCTGCAAATATTCGTCTGAATTATCCCAGATGGGTTCTTTATATCTGCACTAGTTTATTATTTGGGGCTAACGTATTAAATATCGGAGCAGATATCGGAGCCATGGCAAAAGCAACTCAGTTACT
>PFLF01000049.1:10056-13514 GCA_002784505.1 Candidatus Roizmanbacteria bacterium CG_4_10_14_0_8_um_filter_39_9 | reverse complement strand
ATCTAAAAAGAAACGTTTTAGTGTCCCGTGTAAAGAATATTTGTGCCTATTTTTCTATATATATTTAAAATGTCCTAAGTCAGGTGGAAAATCGTTGCTGACGGAAATGGGACCATATCATGCGAAAATCTTGCTCCCTACCCTGATTATCCCACAACAATGATTTCTGAATGCTGGAATGAAGCGACCGGTAAACTTATCAAGAGATAATGCCCATTTCTGAAAGAATGCTGAAAAGAGGCGGGTTATGTTTGGAAGTTATTTACCAAGTCGTGTCAGAGCGTTACGGCTGGCACAAAGCACCTCGGATGATTAAATATTAACTAACTTCATTTTTTATTCTCTTTTATACCGTTCAGCCTGAATGGTATACAGATCAAAATACTTACTCTTATTTTCCATAAGGCGTGCATGAGTTCCGTCTTCGACAATTTTTCCCTGATGTAAAACGACAATCCGCTCCGCATCTTTTATCGTTGAAAAACGGTGTGAAATAAAAATGAGGGTATTTACTTGCATTTCTTTGTTCAACCGATCAAATATTTCCATCTCGCTTCTGGCATCTACTGCTGAGGTTGGCTCATCAAGGATGAGGACGGGGGCGTTTTTTGCATATGCCCTTGCTATTGCCAGCCGTTGCCATTGACCTCCCGACAAATCTGTTCCATCCTTATATTCGGGCCCGAGTTGTTGGTTGAATGTGTGTTTTGAAGTCTTTACAAACTCCCACGCATTTGAAAACTTTAAATATGCTTCCATCTCCTCATCTCTTAGTTTTTTTCCTGCAGCCAATTCAAGATTCTCCCTTACCGTCAAATAAAATTTTCCAAAAGACTGGAAAAGCGTTGAGTATATACTAAAAAGTATTTCTTCCGGAAGCGTTTTTAGATCTATACCGTTGACAGATATTTTGCCTTCAGTTGGGTCATACATCCGAAGAAGCAACTTTACTAGGGTCGTTTTCCCGGCTCCGTTTTCACCTATTAATGCAAGGTTCTGTCCATATGGAATCATCAGATTTATCTTGTGCAGTACATGCGCGTCTGAATGGGGATATGCAAATGAGACATTTTCAAAGCTAATGGTGGGATTTTTTAATTTTTCAAGAAGGCTTGTTTTTGAAATGCCGGTCAGTTGGGGAAAATATATATTGGGTTTTAATTCAAAAAACTCCCTCACTTCATCTATAAAATGACTATCTGCATACAGATGGCCCAGATTTTGACTCAATCTGCCCAGTGCACCGGTAAAAACAAAAACATTGGTAAATAAAAATATAAATGTTCCCGTTGAAATGGCATGGGAAATCAGTTGATTTGCTATAAAAAGGGTGAAAATAAAAACTGCTGCAATGGGGGCAAATTCAGAAATAGTATTCAATACCTGATATTTTTTTTCCAACTTAATCTGGTTGCCGGTATATTTTTTAAATATTTCAGTAAATTTTTCTTTAAAAAAGTTGAAGGCCCTGTTTATTTTTATTTCAGGAAGCGTTTCTCTCTCTATGAGCACCTTTGCAGTGTAAATAAATTTTCTTCTTGTTTCATCATCTGCCCGGTAAATCATAAACACCCCGTTGGCATAACGGGATCTTACGATAATGGGAATCATATTGGCAATGATAATGACAATGGAAAGAACTGGTGAGGCAAAGAAAAAAATCACAATGGTTACTGACAGCTCTATGGCTGTTGATATCAGATCAATGATTGCTTTTAAATATAGTTTAAGCTGGAACTGAAGACGGTCAAATGCCCGCTTCATGAGTCCGACTGAAGAGGAGTCTTCAAACCTGGATATGTCGAGGGTTGCTATTTTATCGACGTATGCTCTGTGCATATAAATTGCCTGGCTTATATCGAGAAGTGACCAGGAATAATTTGAGATTCCCTCAATTATCTTACGGGCTAGTTCGTATGACGACCGGAAAATGATAACTCCAAAGATTGAGAGACCAAATAGGGTCTGCTGATTATTGGCTGAGTCAATTATTTCCTTGAATGTTATGGTATTAATAATTGATGAAAGAGCAATAAAAACCTGGGCAATCAAACATACTAAAAACATTGGTCTGGCAGCATTCCAAATGGTTTTAACCGTAAATTTTATTGCCTGAAACATCCTCATATTTTCATTATATACTTCTGTTTGACATTCCCTTCCCCTTTTGCCAAACAAAAGTCAGGGGCTAATCAAGCATCTCTTAAATTCCATCAAACCTTGAATTATGATACAATTTGTTCAATTATTTAATTTAACAATATTAATAATATGGTTGCATCAGAATTAAGCGTTGCCTTCGCTAAACCAAACCCTGCCGGCACATTACAACAACGGTATGGAGAAATTGAGAAATCGATAAGACAAAAGATTGGGATGAGTTTAACTGAGAAAGCACGAGCTACAATGAGTGCTGTTGTGTCTGTTTATGAGACCACGCAAGTGGCACAACCGGATGCGCTTGGAAGAATTGGATTATTGGAAAGAGCTCTCCATATAAATGAGCAGACAACAAGGGTAACAAGAAGTGGTGAGCCATCAGCTCTTAATTTTATTAATACCCCATTCGTGTCGAGAGTAGCGGGAATATTATCAAAACTAAATGAACTAACCGGTTTTGTGGATGAGACTATACAACTTGAAATCATGGATAAATTAAGAACTATGGATCCATTAGGTGAGGGGTTGGAAACCCAACTTGCTGGGCTGGAGGCACGGCTTAAGATTGATCCTCGGGCTGTTTCTATTCATACGCCTGAGAGACCTGCATCAAGAAGCGCTCAACGATCAGCATTGAAAGATGCATTTGCACCATTAGATAAAACTGCTGCCATGGCATCAAGAAAAACCGCTCTTGAAGATAGGCTGAAAAAAATTGCAGAAGCAAGCGATATTTTAACCGATGAGTCCAGAGCAGTAATGTTGGAAGCCGTAAAGTATCTGGAGTCAATTGTAATTGATGGAGAAAATGCAGAGGGGCAAATCGGATTACTGGAAGACGCATTAAATGTCCATCCCCCCGTATACAGAAGCGCATCAACGTCAAGAGGAGATGCCGACGCCTTAAGAAGTGGATAAACCAACACTGATATACTATTGAGATATAAGAACGTTAAGGGTCTAGACCTAAGATATGCCGAATGGACGATGGGGGAACTACTTGATATACTTCTTTTATGAGTAATCTCCGTCAATATGAAAAATTATTCTCCCGGGATTTTTCACTTCCATCCGTTGAAGCATGGGTAAGGGGTGAAAGCACCAACGCCAAAGAGTGGACACAGGAAACACAGCCTCATCTTCCCTATATTATTACTGAACGGTCTGATGATACTGTCCATTTTTACTATGATTTGGAAGGAGTAACGTGGGTACAAAACCTTTTAGTTGCTCATGCCCGTGAAAATAAAAATTTTATCCCCACAATTGAAAAAACAGTTTTAGAAAAGTTAGCTTTT
>PFLF01000049.1:0-10028 GCA_002784505.1 Candidatus Roizmanbacteria bacterium CG_4_10_14_0_8_um_filter_39_9 | reverse complement strand
CAATTGATCTTGTTTCCCTTAAGCGATTTTTGAAAGAGCTTGAGGCGGGTTATCCTTGGTTTGAGGCAATGTGGTGGTTTTTTCAGATGAATGATGAGTCACAAGTCGCAGGATTACCGTTGGATAACTTGACAAAAGTGAGAACTCTTACGGATAAATTATGTAATAGCTCGGATACCGTTATTCGGACGTCACTTCTTCAGATTTTTCCGAACCTTGGTAATTTGTCTTCAATCCTCCTGACAAATGAAATACTGTCAGGTAAAATTCCACCCAAAAGTGAACTGGAAAAAAGAGATAAGGGATACTTTTTTACACAAAATAAATTGTTAGCAGAATTTAAGAAGCTTCAGGTGGAAAAAATGTTTGGCATTCATTTTATGACAAATGAGCCTATGCAGAAAGTAAGACAACTTACTGGCTCTCCCGCGTATCGTGGCATTGTCCGGGGATTTGTAAGACGCGTTATGGGTCATAAACAAATTAATGAAGTTCAAGAGGGAGAAATATTGATTTCGCCGATGACTATCCCCGACTTTGTTCCTGCTATGAAAAAGGCAGCGGCCATTGTGACGGATGAAGGAGGAATACTCTGCCATGCGGCAATTATTGCCCGGGAATTTGAAAAACCAACGGTAGTTGGCACATCAATCGCTACTAAAAGATTGAGGGATGGAGATATTGTGGAAGTAAATGCGACTGAGGGAAAAGTAAATCTTATTTGTCATGCATCAATTATCGCAAATGAACTTAAAAAACCGTGTGTAGTTGGCACCCATTTTGCGACTGACTTATTTGAAGATGGTGATTATATTGAGGTTAACGCCGACGAAGGAATAATTACTCTCATTAATAAAAAGGCCGGACAAAATAATATAAAAAAGGCCATGCCTTGGAATACCCTGTTTAAATAGTATGAATAAATTTGTTGTTTTTATCGCTTTTGTTATTTTCTGTGTGCTTGCAGGTGTATTTCTTTTTTTCAGGTATTTTGGGCCTGTGGGGAGGTCCTCAGAGCAACAGGTATTCATTGTCCCACAAAATGAGGTTGAGTTTGACATAACCACATCACTCAAGGAAAAAAAACTTATTAAAAATATTGAAGCGTTCCGATTCCTTCTTGATACGTTTGCCAAAGACAAAAAAATATTGTCCGGTGGCTATCGCATTGCTCCAAATATGAATTCGTGGCAAGTTTTTAAAATAGTTACTGACAAACCCGGCTTGGTCTGGGTAACTGTTTCCGGTTGCGTCAGGAAAGAACAGGTGGGAGAAATAGTAGCAAAAGCATTGGGTTGGGATCAAACTAAACTCGATCAGTGGAATATACTCTACAAAACAAATAGTCCGGAATATTTTGAGGGAGTGTACTATCCGGATACTTACCTGATACCGGTAAATGAGACACCTCCTGAAGTGGCAAAACGTTTTATCAACCGCTTCAATGAAATGTTTGCGCCTTATGCAGATAAATATATTGCGGCAAACATAAGGTGGACTACCGGCTTGAAAATTGCATCACTCATCGCACGGGAGGCCGCCGGCCAGGAAGATGCACGCCTCATCTCTGGCATTATATGGAATAGATTGAATACCGATATGCCACTTCAGATTGATGCAACCATGCAGTATACGCTCGGTAAAAAAGAAGATGGGAGTTGGTGGGGAGGGATTGCGATCAGCGAAAAGCAAAATGATTCTCCGTATAATTCATATCTGTATAAGGGTCTTCCACCGACACCTATCTGCAGTCCGAATATTGGCTATATAAAAGCAGCGCTTGACCCGGCGGAAACATCCTGCTTATTTTATCTCCATGATAGTAATAAACAAATACACTGCGCTGAGACGTACCAAAAACACTTGGAAAACATAGAAAATTATCTCAATTAACCCGAACAATTTGATTCCTAGTACTAAAAGATGTAATATGTGCATATGAAAAACGCACATAAAATAGTCGCGGGAGTTATTGGAGGGTTGACGGTTATGGCGGGCCAGACACAGGGAGCTGTCATTAATCCAAACACGAGTATAAATACAAACACAATTCAACGGTTCAATACGGTCAATCCTTCCCCCACAACCGTCACAAATTTTAAGGATATAAGCGTTATTGATACAAATATTAATACCTCGCGTATCCAAATAACCTCAAAGCCTTCGCCAACTCCAACCGTAAAACCGACACCCAAACCAACAGCAAAACCTACTCCTAAGCCCACAGCAAAACCTACTCCGAAGCCAACAGCGAAGGCTACACCAAAACCAACTCCCAAACAGGGATTTGCGTCGATCGGGCTTTTTCAAACTATCCAGAATCTCTTCCGGGGATGGTTTGGGAGATAAAGATTTTTATTGTAGATAAAATCATACGCTCCAATATAGTTGACTTGTTTTCCTCCAAACTTTTTTTTAAATACGGAAAATCCATCCCAGGGATGTTGGGTAGTATTTTCACCCGGTGAGATCCCATACCAGTCGTACCAGTGATATCCGGATTTTTTTGCAAATCGTATTATTTCTCCATGGAGGCCATATGGTGCCATTACCTGCCTATTTTCATCTGATGATGCTCCAAATAAATATGTTGCCGTATTTCCGAAATAAATGACAAGAGCAACTGCAAGAACCTTGCCCTTGTATGATGCAAAAAAATATTCTCCCCCTCCTTCTTCTGAAAGGATATAATTAAGTCGTTCAAAATAGTCTCTGTCTTTACCGTCAAAGCCGCTTCTTTTCACAAAGGGCAGGTACAGTTTCAAAAAATCACTAAACCCTCGCGATGGGGGTATGCGGGAAATTACAACTCCATTTTTTTGTGAAATTTTGATATTGTATCTTCCCTTCGGTTTCATCTGCTTTAGAATTTCTTCTTCGGAAAGCTGAAGATCTATCATGAGAGTGCTTAGTGGCTGACGGTCAGACTGAGCTCTTTGAAAACGTGAAAAAAATGCGGGGACTTGTAAAAGCTTCAGTTCAATGCTTATGTGTGAGGTTGGGTGTGATCCGTCAAATTCAGCAATAGTATCTATCTGACTCATAAGCAATTTGAACATCTCCTCAGCAACTGGTTCTTCATATGGCAATACCGGCCCTTCCCCAATATATAAAATGCTTTTGTTTTTAAAATGATTGTATTTCGCAATGATTGCTCCCCCCAAAAGTTTTTCCCGGTTAAAAATCCCAATCTTATATGTTTCCCACCCCAACAGATTTTGAACATCAGCCCACCAAAATGATTGCATATATCCGGACGCAGGATTATTTTTTACCAGGTCATCCCATTGTTTTTTGAGAGACTCATCTATATATTTAAGCTCCATATGAATAATATTGTTTAAACATATATATTTTAACATGAGCCCTATACTTGACTAATTTTTGTATAATGATTGCATATGAAAACATCATCCTTCACTCAACAGAATCTGTTAAAAGCTTTTGCTGGCGAGTCGATGGCCCGCAATAAATACACCACATTTTCCAAAATTGCCCGCAAGGAAGGACTTGAGTGGATTGCCCGTATTTTTGAAGAGACTGCAGATAATGAACGCGCGCATGCTGAGGAATTATATGAAATGATCAAGGGTTCTCTTTCATTTGAAAGTAATCTTGATATTAAAGCATATGGGAATACTTCAGATAATCTTAAACTTGCAGCAGAGGGAGAAAAATATGAATGGACCACGATGTATCCTGATTTTGAAAAAATGGCAATACAGGAGAAGAAGACCGATGCTATTCGGCTATTCGGACAACTAAAAAAGGTTGAGGAAAAACATGAAGAACGCTACATCATCATCGCCCGGAAACTTGATGATAAAACACTGTATGACTCAGAGGCTATACTTGAATGGAAGTGTGTAAACTGCGGCTATATATATAAAGGCAAAGCTCCTCCGGAAAAATGTCCTGTTTGTACCAAACCATTTACCTGGTACATGCCCCTTGGATTAGTTCGATAAGTCAAGTTTTATTTTATGTTTGATTAATCAACACAGATTACGGACATTTTCCCTTGTTTTACCATTCCAAAACATCCCAGGGTCACCCTCCATAATGAACAGGCTCCGTTCTTTTTAAACGTTTTACCTCTCATTCCTCCTGAGAATTCATCATCAGATAGTTTTACCATACAAGTTCCCTCACACTGGCTAATATCTGAGCACCCTCTCCCCCCATCTTTTGTTTTGATGTCACATGTTTCAAAAGGTTCCGGCCCCTGTTTTTCCCATACTCCACCCATCTTCAAACAATCATCTTTATTATGAGGCAATGCCTGCACACCTTTGCCATCACATAAAACAAGAGGTTTTGGAAATGATGGATTTCCATGTTTCACCCATTCCCCTTTTTCACATAGCCAAGTATCTTCATTCCCGCGAAGAAGGACAAAAACAATAATACCAATTAAAAGCATAAGAAAAATATATATCTTTTTCATATTTATTTTTTCTTTTTAACCATTTTTTTTAAAAAACCAAATAATATCTGAAAAGAAATTTTTATTCCCCTCCATAAAATCGGGACAATGAACTTGATGACTTTCAAAATATGCACAATAAGAATTGTGAAATACTTCCATGATAAAGTAATAATAGTTCTCAACATACCGATGATTTTTGTTCCGACTTTTGTTTTCCGGTAATAGAACAAAATTCCACTTGCGATTAAAAGGAAAACACCAGTAACACTAACTAGAATAGTTGAGCTAATATAGATCAATTCTTTTATGTTATTTTTGGCATCGATTGTTATTTGCTTGCCGGAGGTGATAATTTTTTCTGTTTTATCAGCCAGTACGTTGACCTGTCCACTTTCAACAGCCACATTAAAATCATTAGGGTTGTTTCTAACTGTGAATTTGGTGTGAATGTTTTTGACGACAAAATATTCACTACTGGGTAATTTGTTCGTCCAAACAAATAGGCCGAGTTTTCTTTTGAAAAGCTCCAGGTCGTATCGGTCAAATTTGATCGCATAAATTATAGCGGGAGAATTGAAATCCGCAGTTAATTGTCCTTTAAGTAGTACTGGGTTGCGGTAATGGTCAACCGAGAAAATGGTCCCCTCAGTTATATAAAGCGTTCCCTTTCCACCACCCATATCTAGGTTGATGGAACGGTTGGCAATATAAACCAAGCCTTCAACCAACTGATCAAAGCGCTGAGCATCAGCTTGATTGAAAATACCACCTTGATAATAAGATAGTCCACTGGCTGCATTCTCTGTCACAGTTGGGACTCCAGTTGGTGGTTTATATTCAACAGAATAACTGCCGACTTTATAAAACTTTAATGTTTTTTGATGATTTGTCATAAAATAAAGACCTTTATCATTGGCGTGGACAAAAACCACATCTTCCCGCCCCGCATGAGGAAGACCTGAAGGAGTTTTATCAACATTATTATCCGTAAATATCCGAATAGTTCTGTAGTGATCAGTTGGAAAAGTAGTGGAATAAATCACGTATTCTCCACCAGGTGAAACCGAAATATCAGCCTCATCACCGAAAATTTTTATATCCTTTTCCCAAGATTTGACACCATTGAAAAATAAATATGCTTTTTTGATAGTAGTAATAGCAATTTTGCTGGCATCTTGACTGCTATCAATTTTAAAGACTCGTCCTCCTTTAACTTCTCCAATTTCTGTTACAACAGTATTGTTAAAGGTATGAACACACTGATCAATTTTCGGGCAGCTGCCAACAATATTATTAGTTGTGGTAAAATGCAAATCGCCATTCGTTGCATAACCTACATCTTCCTTGCTGTTTTCATACCCATAGATATCATGACGAGTATAGACATATAAACCTTTATTCATTAATCTTTCTGGAAGAATATAGAATCCGTCAGGAGACACATCACACTCACCCGCTCCTCCACCCGATTGAAAATCCTTCATTCCAAATTCATTCCCTTGATTATTGAATAATTTCACTACATTTCTTGTTTCTTGCGCCATACCAAAGCCGCCGGTATGAACATATAAAGCAGTTGTGTTGCCGTCATAGGAAGTATCAAGACAAGCTTGTGACTGACCTTTTGTTGCGATAGTTCCCGATACGACTTTTATCTGTGTACCTGTTTGCAAGTTAAGAAAATACAGTTTTCCTGTATCGGTTTTATTTCTGGTTGTATAAATCATTATTTCATTACCATCCTTTGTAGCTGCTACTTGGGATAAAATTTCGCTTCCCCTCTCCATCTGCCACAAAAGTTGGGGCGGGTGAGTGAACAATCCTCCATCAGTCAATCGTCCATTCAATTTTTCCATTTTAAATTCCAGATTCTGATTATCGGGAACAGCATTGATTGTTTGACCAATTGTTTTATAACCGGGGGCGGAGACAGTAAAAAAATATTCTCCAGGTTGCATACCGGGAAGAGGAGTTGAACCACTGACAGCCTGTTCAAATCGCCAGTCAGCGTTACTGGCCAAAACATGAGCGGGTATAAAATTTCCTAAAGTATCTTTAACAAGAACATTAAACACTACATCCTGATCTTTAAGGATAAAATTGATACTGTTGAATTTCAAATTACCATCATCACACGCATCAAATTCGTTGACGAACTTAAATTCCAACACCTTAGATTCCGATTTGGAAAACTCCGGATGAGTTACTGTAAGGGTCACATTGCCTAGTGTGGTAATTCCTTCTAGGTGATAATATCCAGAATCATTAGTGATAGTTTCTTCACCGGATGATGACTTGATTGTTGCGCCAATAACTTTTTTACCAAACAAATCTTCCACTCGGCCATTGACTGAACCAATGTAGATGGGTAAGGAAAAACGTCTTTCCATCTTATTGCCTTCTTCATCAAATACTACTATTGCATATTCTTTGTTTTTGCCGCAGTACGGTTTAGTTTCGTTTTTTGCATCAAGATTAATGATGGTGTCGAAATTAAAGACATCTTCTCCAATGACAATTTGTTCAGTTTCATAAAATGGCGTATTATTTTCATCGTATTTTCCCTCGAATATTTTTACTTTTGCCAAACCATTTTCCTCACCGGTGTTTTTCACTTTAAAACTAACCATAAAAGAATTAATGGTTTGGTTAATCAGCTTTTGGGAAAAATTCTCAATTGCAAATCTTGCTGGAGTCGGACGAAGATCAATATCAAGGACAAAAGTATTATTCAGCTCATTGTACTCGGCAATTTTGTTTTCTCCGTCAACTTTAAAAACAACCCGGTTCAGTTCTCCACCAATTGGGTGATATGGTATTGCCTTTATCCAGTAATTGGGTACGTTGTAATCTTTTTTATCTGATTTTTCGTCCTCAAGCAACCATTTTTTAAACCCCTTCAAATACTTACCATTCAGCGCTTCATTTATGAGAAAATCCTTGACGTTGTCGGATAATGTTTTTGGCGGACCATTTCTCGCTCCAAGATAGATGAGATGTTCCACTTTTTCCTTGAAAAGTTGTTGATTGTTTTGAATGATTCCATCACGGTTTTTTGTATGGCCGCTCGTTGCCTCAACATCAATATCCCAAGCATAGCCCATTCCGTTGTTGATCAATTTGAAATAGATCTGTCCGGTGCTTTCATCATAAATGGCGCCGTGGAAACTGCTTTCTGGATGGCCGACCGAGAGATCCGCAGAATAGACATACTGATCTAGACTACAGGTTTGCCGACAATTATTCTGATGGGGAACCACACAATTTTCGATCAGTGGTTTGCAAATAAACCAGGTTTTAAATACATCATCAACATTGGAACCACTTTTTAGAGTATCATAAACATCTTTTAATAAAGAGATGATTTTTTTGAGGGTACTACCGGTGTCGTCAGTACAGTGATATTCAAACTCGTCAAAACAGTAAGTTCCTTGCCAGACGAATTTATAGGCTATACACTGGGAATAACAAACTCCTTCTGTTTGCTGAGCGGCAAAAATGGATCTTGGAGACAAGTAAGATGCTGCTAATAAACTAATCAGTCCTAATAAAAATAGTATTATTTTTTTCATATTACTGACCGGTTGCCATCCCCTCAACTTTCCATACCCCTCCTTCTTTTAACAAACCAACAAATCTTACATTGTCGCCTCTTTCAAATCCGTAATAAGGAATTGGTCCATCAGATGAATTTGGATCCATAACTACATCGATGGTAACCATATATTGATGCCATGTATCAGTCCAATCTAATCTTGAAGATTCTTCAATTTTTTTAACCTTAACTGAGTCCATTGCGGCAAACTGCACGCCAAATGCCTGTTTTATGCTATCATCGCGTGTAATTTTTGATGGCATCATCATAACCGCATCGCTCGCCTTTCCTTCATCGATTAATGCGAAGAAGTTATTGATTATATCTATATCCCGTGGTAAGGGAACTGATGCCTGACTTGAAGTTAAAAATGAGGAGGAGGAAGAAGATGATTGTGTTTGAGGAGAGGGTGTTATGTCTTTCGGTGGGTATTTGCTATTATTCATTGAATATATCAATATGCCTCCGATAATCATAAGGATAATTCCTCCAATCAAAATCCCCGTTTTCATAATAAAAAATAAATTGATAACAAAATCATGATATTTTTTTGGGCCAGAGCTCCCCTTTTTTCTTTTCTAGCTTATCACCCACTTTTGTGGCATTGTAAAATTCGACCGTTGCCGGGATACTGTGTACTTCTCCGTTTTCAAGACGAACTTTAAAAGATAACAGTCGCGACACCCTGCGGGTATCGTCATCTTTTTTTTCAAAAACAACTTTTTCGATTACCTCACCAATCCATGCCTGGTTTTTCCCTTTGATAAATAATTTTCCGATGAAAACAAAAAATCCTATAACAAGCAATAAGAAAATACCAAAAAATATAATCACGGGTAAAAAAATGATCATTTTTTCCATAATCTTAAAATTGCCATCTGGGCGAAATTTATAATGTCTAGTCGAAACAGATAACAGACGTCTTCCCATCGCGGACAATTCCTTGACACCCCAGTTCAACTACCCATACCGAGCACTGTCCGTGACGAATCCATGATTTGCCCCTCATGCCTTCTCGAAGTTCTTCTTTTGACAAATCAACCTGACAATTTCCTTCGCATTCGCTCGAGTCGTAACAAACATTTCCCCGATCTTTCGCCTTGAAGTTGCAGGTTTCCCAAGGGTCGGGCCCCAGCTTTTTCCAAACACCCCCCAACTCTAAACATTTCTCTTTTGACTTTGGTAAAGTCGGCATTATGCCGCAAGAAACAATTGGTTTTGGATATGAGGGCTGACCATTTTTTACCCACTGTCCGCTTTTGCAGATCCAGTAATCTTCCCGGCCCCGAAGTACCAATAGAACAAACGCAGTAATAAAGAAGGTGAACGCTGCCACAATCAGATATTTTTTCATGACATGATGCTTGAGGCACCTGACTCATTATAGCACAGAAACAATTAATAAACTATTACACTTTTATTTTTTATGATGTTGTTAGAACGCCCTTTTGATATAATTTAAACTATGCTTATTGTGTCGACTCTTTTTGCAATACTTTCGTATGTTGGCTGGGGGGTTGGGGATGTCATTAGTATAAAAATATTTAGAAATAATGATTCTGGGGCGGTTACTTTTTATAGTGCGTTGTACCGCATTTTTATTTGGTTAATTCTTTTCCCTTTTTTTTATAACGGATTTCAGAATATTACTCTAATTCCACTGCTCTTCAACCTTCTCGCAGGATGTTCCTCGGGTTTGGGTTACTATTTTTTTGGCAAAGCTGCAAAAAAAATAAATCCTTCCTTAGTTGCTGCCATTTCAGGCGGATGGGGTGGAGTCGCATTGCTTTTATCCCTTATTTTTTTTCATGAAATCATGACAATTCCTCAGTGGGTATCAGTTGGGCTCATATTTATTGGCTTATTTTTTACCACGTTTAACTTGAACCGGATACAAAAAATCAAACTAAAAAACAGTGGTGTTATGTACGCTGTTGGCTCATTGCTGCTGTGGGGGGCATGTGGCGCTTTTTTAAAAATACCTGCACAAAAGTATGGTTGGTA
>PFLF01000082.1:1341-13728 GCA_002784505.1 Candidatus Roizmanbacteria bacterium CG_4_10_14_0_8_um_filter_39_9 | reverse complement strand
AGGAGTGGGACATGCGTGGGGGACAGCTTTCCCTGGGGAAGGAGGGCACGTGTTTTTATTTGCTCATTCAACCGATTATTTTTGGAATGTGGGGACCTACAATGCAGTTTTTTATCTGCTTGATAAGCTTGAGAAACAAGATGAAATCAATGTCTATTTTCAAGGCCAGAGGTATAAATACCGGATCGTTGAGAAAAATATTGTTGATCCTTCCGAAGTCGAGTATCTTACGCGCAAAACAAACCGGGAATTTATTACTCTTCAAACCTGTTGGCCCGCCGGAACCACTTTAAAACGCCTTCTTGTTTTTGCGGTACGTGTTGCGGATTAGACTGTCCCATAACGCCACTTCTAACCTCGTAGATTAGGCGGTTAGGATGAGATCTGAAATAAATCTATCAATACTCTCTTTCGTAACTGACTGCATGACGACAATGTGTGCCCAGTCACGACTGACCGCCAACTGCCATTTTGTTATTATCTTCATGGATGGTTTTTTGAAAAGGACGGTATTTGAGAAGCGGTTTAAAAAATACGGCCAGTGTATTTTCTTCAGTTTTTCTGCAAGATATTTTGCATTGCTTATGCAATCATGCGCCTCTTTGGAGAATCCTTTCAGTCCCCGCTTTTGTATCGCATACCACAAAAAAAGGGGAGTATGTCCGTTACGGCATCCGGTGATGGTCGTATCATGGGTCCCGATATAATCAATAGGTGTCTCTATCCATTTGACGAGTTGTTTTCGGCATAGTGCTATGCCACAGGGCATATGGGTCCCGATGAATTTATGACCGGAAATAGCCAAGCTTCCAATAGGCTGTTGGAAATCAACACGTGAAGCTCCTTTGACAAAAGGAAGTATCATCCCGAATAATGCAGCATCACAATGAATATGATATTTGCGGATATTATTTCTTTTTAAGATGGCTACAACGGCGTCCACATTGTCTATTGCTCCTTTCATTGTCGTGCCAATATTCAGGTTTAGAATAACCGGTAGATGTTTATTTTTTTGTATCTTTTTTTCCAAATCTGTATAATCAATTTCTCCATTTTTCTGTGATTCAACCAGAACCGTTTGGATATTAAGAAGTCGGGCTATTTTGCTTATGGAATAATGGGTATCTTTTGAAAAATATAGAAGAGCGTCGGGATACAGCTCTCTTCCTACAAAAATCCCGTGAGTATTCCCTTCGGTCCCTCCGGATGTAATATATCCCCAAGAATCACGTGCGGGCATTTTGTAAAGCTTTGCAAAAAATTGAAGGACTTCAAGTTCAAATTGTTCCGAATTGATTCGATAGCTTGAAGGGACAAACGGATCACCCAAATTAATAAGAGAATAGTCAAAAAAACGGTAGAGATCTCGGTATTCTTGGGCAGTATTTATCGGATATCCCAACATTGAAGAGGTTTTTTTCTGCATCATTTTGTCAAAGGATTCAAGTTTATTCAAGCTTGTATTATTTTTCATAAATTGACTCATAGGCTTGGGTAAAATTAAAACTTTCAACATGCGCATCTAGGAAATTTAATACGATATTTTTTCCATTTGCCGATGAAATAAGACCTTGGAACTGTCCGGCCATATCATCATTTCCCATCGTGATAACAAGTGATTTGCCACCGCTCTCGTCCGGATTAAAAAAATGAAAATACATATTTAGAAATGGTACCTCATGTGGTCCTTGGGCAAATCCCGCAGTTTGCATCGGTAACGTTACTCCAATTTGTTGTGTTATCGCACCCGTGTCTTTGACTATTCCAAAAGTTTTATCTGGAATTATTGGTAATTGATGGGATTTGCTCACGACCTTATTATCAACTACGTCCGCAGGTATTGAACCAACAGTCTTGATGGCATGTGGTGTGGTAATAAGCATTAGTCTTCGAGCTTGGTCAAAGTCAAGCCATAATGAGTCAAATGCAGAAGGAGTATTAGGGTCTCCAAACCGAAGCAATCGCATATTAGTCAGATGTGCATCTTTAAAAGGCAGCATAGTTTCCCGAAGAGATAACGAGGGTTGCAGCGGTCCATCAAACCGAATGTGTTGTTCTGCCATGATGCAAGTGTACCGAATTTATATAGTATTACTTGACTTTTATCTGACAATAGAGTAACCTGTAGTAATGAAAATACTCTCATACATGGCTATTGCGAAGCTGATTGATGCGCTTGAGAAACAGTATAAAACAATTCTAACCGATGAAGAAAGGGCCTTACTGATTAAATCATCAGGGCGGATGGATGAATGGGTTGTGGCGATATTACAGTTTCGAGAGAACAATAATAAACTAACCGAACGTGAAATATATAAATGGTTTGAAAAAAGCGGGTTGTTTGAAAAAACACTTAACCAAATTCCTGCAAGCCAGCGCATCTATGTTTTAAATCCATTTCTTGCCCCTTCGGCAAGTTTTATGGCTGTACAGGGATATATCCGTAATAAAAAGTTGTTTTCACCGATTTTTGCGGAATGGTTTCAAAAATCTCATCATATTGATATGTATGTGAAAAACGGACTCACCTTAACTCGTGAGGAGGTCCAGATTATGCAGCTTCTTGCGCATTATATCGGACATGTCATTTCACGTGATCAGATTGCTCAAGCAATCTGGAAAGAAGGATGGATTACAAAATATTCCGAGTGGCTTATTGATACGGTTATTTACCGGTTAAGAAAAAAATTAAACAGCAGTTTTAAGATACAGACCGTACGGGGCCGGGGATATGTTTTTGTACACAAAGGTAAAACAGTCAAGTTATCCACACTTTCTCACAGCCTTGTTGAAGACGTAGAAGGAACCATTGCGACGGATGGATATATTGCATACATGAACAATCCTAACAGCCATAGGAAGATTCTTAAGGATTTATTTCAGGCGCTCAGGCGGGAAAAGTTAGATCAGCAGTTTCACGACCTTTTTTCCTCAAAGAATCCGCTCCGGATACTTATAATCAATTCGTACTCCTACGATAATGTGGACGCGATTGCTTTGTGGATCTCAAAACGCAAAAATGCAAATGATTGTATTGTTTTTTCCCACACTGATGAGCGCGCACTGCATATTCACCGCAAACGGATTGAAGAACTTGGATTGGAGTCGACCATAAAAACCATATTTGATGATATCCGTGACACCCGTTTGAGAAAAAACTCATTTGATCTGGTAATAAATGATTTCCGTTTAAATTTCAACACAACTCATGAGCAAAATAAACGAACAATTATTGGTATGCAAAAGGTTATGAAGATGGGTACATTTGCGCTTATTTCCGTTGTTGTTGATCCACGGTATGAATCAAGCCGGTATGGAGCCGATCAAGAAAAGGCGCCGATTCATTTGTCATCACCATGGACTTTTATATACAGCGAACAGCTTGAGCGTCACTGTTTTCCGGTTCCTTATTATAAATCGTTATTCAAAAACAATAAACTCAAAATAGTTGCTGAATTTGATAGGGAAGAAGGGAAGGCGTGGGTTAAACAACATCTCTCAACTGCAAAGCATGAGCCTTTTTATCGAAGGTTTATGGTAAAAAAATAAATTGTAGATTGTTCTATCATGCCAATTCTAACCCTGCCTGCCGGCAGGCAGGCTCGTAGGTTAGGTGGTTCGGTCTTAAGTAAACCCATACTCCTTAAATTCATTTTCAAGGGGATTTCCTTGACAGTAATAAGCTTTTTTACCTTTTGTATCAAAGATAAATGCCGAATAGGTGTAACATTTTTCTTCTTTTGATGTGGTGCAGATTGCATTTTTCCGGTCGGCATTTTTCCGGTCACGGAGAATATTTTGAAGATCTTCAACAGTTGTTGACCTTTTAATTAGTTCAGTCGCACGAATATAACGATCAAGGGTCCAATTAAGATATCCAGGATCTGTTTTCATCTGTACGTTTTTGTATGGTAGATGGATAAAATGATTGGTTTTGGCAAGTGGGCTATTTGCTTTATTGACCACGTATTTATCAGGCGCTCCCTCAATTTCATAGCACTCCTTTTCATCTGCAACAAACATATTACCACCAATACGGGGCGAAAACGATCTAATTATTTTGACAGCCGCCTTCGCATTTTTTGCATCTAATATTAAACGGACGTATGGACAACGAATATATGAAATCTGATTTTCGGCAACAGGCACATAGGTTGCGATAAACGCAACTCCTTTTTCGTTTATTCCGCCATAATATCCATCTTCATAGGGGACTGGATTTTGTACAATCCATTTTTTATATGCATCGGCTTTTGTTGCGAACATTTTTATTTCGTCTTCAAAGCGCATAAAATACACAGGATCGCGTGTTTTAGCGAGGAACCAGGAGTTGTTAAGTCTTTTAGTAACCAGAGTACACATAGTATTTATTTTAGATTTTAAATATTTCTGCCATAAACCCCGTAAGCACAATAAAAAACCCTCCAAGCAACTGAATCATCGTTATTCGTTCTCCAAGGATGAAAAATGAAATAATCAGGGTAAAAATAGGAGTAAACGACATAATCATCGTTACAAATGTTGACGTTGCATGTTGGAAAGCCCTATTACGTATCCGGACGAACACAATCCCAAGGAAAGAATAAAAAATAAGTAAAGGAATATGGTGAAGAAAAAGCGGAACTTTTCGCACTATTAATACGCCAATCAGGAAAAAAGCACCGGCGATATTTTGTGCTCCCGCAACAAAATCCGCATTAAGTTTTATTATCATTTTTTTTATGAGAATATTGGTAAAAAAAGCAATTGATGCAGCTTCAATGAGCGTAAAAATATCTCCCAATTTGAGGGTAAATGAGCCGTTTTGAATATTCAATAAATATGCACCAATCAAAATGGTCACCGTCATGATAATCTTTTTTCTGGTTATTGGCTCTTTAAAAAATATCGCGGAAAAAAGAATGGTAAAAAGCACAACAGTACGAATAAGAAAAGCAAAGTTAGTTGCCGTTGTATTTGCAAGAGCTAGGTTTTCCATTAAACTAATTGCTATTGCTGTCCCAAAACCAATAACAGCAAAGATACCCATCGTATGAGGAGTAACTTTTTCAAACTCAGCCCTTTTTTTATATAAAATCCACAACCAAAACGGTAGTTCTATTGCCATAGACCACAAAGTAAGCGTATATGGATTATCACCAAGTGTAATTTGAAACCGGAACACCACAATCTGACACGCCCAAAGAAAGGCGGATAAAATACTTAAAGCAAATGCTTTTCGAAAATATTTCTTTAACATGAGGATAGTATAGTAGGAGAGGCCTATGTTGTCAAAGTTGACGGACAGTGACGACGGTGCTATACTAAAATAATTACAAATCACCAATATCAAATGTCAAATCAATTTCAAATAACAAATTTTAAAACATCTTAGTTTTGTGATTTGAATTTTGTAATTGATTTGTTATTTGTGATTTGTCATTTGATATTAAGTATGGATACAATCCACAAAACACTCACAGACTTCGGTCTCACCAAGAACGAGACCGTGGTCTATCTTGAGGCTATTAAACATACCGAGATATCCCCATTCAAGCTTGCAAAGCTCACCGGTATTCCCCGTACGACCGTGTATGATGTGATGACCTCACTTGCCTTAAAAGGCCTTATCACCTTAAAAACCAGCCAAGGGTTGGAAAAACAACAGTCGTGGATCGTACCTAAAAACCCATCAGTGCTTCGGGAGACAATATTCAAACGGAGAAAGGAGTTGACACGCTTGGAAGTAGATGTTGTTGACATATTGTTAGACCTCAAAAAAGACTTTCTCCCTCATGAAAATAATGCCGCGATACAGTTTTACCCAGGAAAAGAAGGGATTAAGAGAGCATATGAATTATTGAGAAATATTCCACATGATGTACAGATGTATTATTTTGATCATATGATGTCAATGGATACTTTGGGCAAAGAATATATAAATAAAGAAGTATCTCAAAGCTTAAAGAATAGGGGAGTGAAAAAGCGGGTTAAAACTCTTATGCATCTCAACGACTGGACTCGCCATGTTTTAACATACCAATACGGACGTAATAAATCATATATTGATTATCATGAATACCGCTACATTGAAAACCCGATTTTTGAACTTCATCACGATATGTTTGTTTTTCTTGATAAGGTAATTACGATTGTTGGAAAAGATGATGAGTTATGGGCATCCATCCTCACAAGTAGTCAGGTTGCCGCCTCATACGTCTCAATTTTCCAGATGCTTTGGCAGATTGCACAACCTGTTACGGAAAAATTTGTGCTTTCACTGGGTGAAAATGAGTTTTTGAAGGAGGAGAAAAGAAAGAAGTTGAGTGATCCCGGCGAGACTTGCTCAACTCTCCGTTGATGAGCTTTATGCGAATCTTACGGAGAGTTAGTCCCGTTTTGCGGGAAACTCGCAATCTTGGTGCACTCAGACAGACTTGAACTGTCAACCTAAAGCTCCGCAAGCTTTTGCTCTATCCAATTGAGCTATGAGTGCTAAAATATAGCATTACATGAAAAAGTTATTTATTCTTCTCTTTTTTGTGTGTTTTATCAGCCTTTTCGTGTTCCTCATTGTATCATACCGAGAGATTCAAAAGAAGTCGTATAAGGGTGTATATATGGGAAGAATAAACGTGGAAAACATAACACAGAAGGAAATCTCGAAAAAATTACTTGCAAACTATCAAAAAACCTTTCAGGTCAAAATTCAGGATAGAATCTACAAGATGAGCTACGAACAACTGGGTATTCTTCTCGATGTAAATAGTGGCATCAAAAATATTTTCGAATACAACAATCTTTCATTCCCTCAAAACGTAATAAAATACGTTCGTTCTTTTTCATCTCAAAAAATGGTTATTACCCCCCTTGTATTTACCCAGGATTACCGGGCGTATATTGAAAAAACACGCTTTGACTTTACGGCAAAAAACGATACGGTAACCGTCGATAATACTGACAAATCTTTAACTGTTCAAAATAATTCACGTGTTTACCAAATCGATGGCGAACATCTGCAGTCTCTTCTTGTATTTGGATTCGGACAGGAGAATGGCATTTTTGAACCTCGTTTGATTCAGCTTTCAACGGACGAAAAGCAAAAACAGTTGGAAACAACAAATCAGCAAATACAAAGTTATTTTCGCGAACCGATTCAGATTGTCATTCAAACAGAGAAAGGCCTGCAGTATGTGCATTTGGTGGGGGATGAGCTGCGTAGCATATTTAATGTTGCATATGATTCTCAAACAAAACAAGTTTCTTATACTCACAACGATACACTCCTCACCTATCTCTTAGATAATAAGATTGACCCTCTTTTAACGCGAAGCAGTAAGGTTGATAAAAAACTCCTCAAGAGTGATGTTTTATCTACATTTACTGCCCGTAGCCGCCAGGTAACCGCATCAACACAATATATTCCTTTGCAGCAACGGGAAAATCCCAACACTCACGGCGAGGTTGCTAATCGATATATTGAAGTGGACGTTTCGGACCAAAAAATGTTTTTGTTTGATGGGGGAATACTCGTTAAATCATATGTAATATCTTCAGGATTATACTATCCGACTCCGCGAGGACACTTTAATATTATGAATAAAGCTCTGGAAGGGTATTCGGATATTTACAATGTCTACATGCCCTATTGGATGGCATTTTATTATGGATGGGCGGGAGGACAGGATGCATATTTTGGTATCCATGAACTTCCGTATTGGTATGCGGGCGGAGAGCGCAAACAACGGCCACGGGAATTTTTAGGATCTCCCCATACGGGAGGATGCATCTCCCTTGACATCGGCGCGGCGAAGGAAGTATATGATTTTTCGTTTGTGGGGATGGATGTAGTAGTTTTTGATTAATGTTCAATTTTCAACATTCAATATTCAGTGAATAATCAATGTTTCAATGAATAATTGGAAATTCATTGATCATTGGTTACTGAAGATTGAACATTTTTAATGTGAGTTGATGTAAGCTCTCGTTGACGGTCCCAATATGCCGGTACCAGATGAATATCCGAGTGGTGAGAGTATTTCGGCAAAGTGGGCCTCTTGAAATCTTCGGACTGCTGCCGCAGTCAACGGTCCATAATAATCAGTTTCATTTCCGGGGCTCCCCGCGCCGCTTTGTGCTACCACAAACCCCTGTCCGTTGAGATACATTTGAAGAGATCTCACAACTGCCCCTCTTGATCCGAGATACAAATTGTAGGTAAACTGCGGATGAGATACAGATCCACCACTTACCGATTCAGATGATCCCCCGGTTGAACCGCCCGTGTTATATGCATATGATGCAGGAGAGGCATAATAGACGCGTGTTGCCGCACTTCCTGAGGCAGTTGTCGTTGCTGCGATATCATTTGACCAAGGTCCTGTTGCGCACCCGTTTCCTCCCCGAACTTTATAATAATAAGTTGTCCCTGAGTTAAGCATGTTGATGGTATAGTCAATTACTCCATCATATGAACCATAGTCAAAGCTTACACCAAATCGGATATCTCCTGGTTTGTATCCATATGCGATGTAATAGTAGCTGATATTATCCTTAATTGGGGTGAAGTACAGCGTCGTGGTGTTTTGAGTCGTGTCTGCTTGGAATAGGGATGGGCGGTCATAAGGGGGGGTACTTGAACAGGAAGGAGTAGACACGGGGCCCGTATGGTCATTATCTTGTGCGGTGACATTAACGTTCTCAACCGTAGCCAGTTGATAATGTAAGTCTGTTGAGGTAATAATATGTTTGAAGACGGTTGTCTGTGTCCCGTCAATTCCAACGTCGTCAATGGCTCGTACATTGACAGTCTGAGGAATATTCCAAAGAGATGGCGTAAAGGTATACAAAGATGCCGATGTGGTTGCCTGCCAATTATCTCCGACAATCTTTATTTTTACATTCGCGGTAGGTTTGCTGGTAAGTACCATCGTATAAGTATCAGTGTTTCCGGCCTCCGTGACAGATGTCCCGTCTCCCGTTTGGAGAATCTGAACTCCTGGGACGGTTGTGTCGTCATCAGTAATATTGACGGTGAGATACTGAACTAAATTTTCATATCCGGCATCACCTGACGAGGTCATGATGTGTTTTATCAAAGCAGTACGAGAACCTTGATAGATCCAATCATTTATTGCTGAGAGTGTTGCTATCTGATTTGCTCCCCAGTTGGCAGTCGTAAATGTGAGTGCGGATGGAGATGCTGTTGCCGCCCCTTGACCGTCAATTGTTACGGTAACCGTGTCCAGAGGTTGAGTTTTTAATTTAATATAGTATTCATCAGTTACCCCTCCCTCAACAATATTGACGGAACCGTTAGGCTGAGTAATCGTTAGACCGGGATAATCCGTATCATGTGTAATAACCGAGAGAGTTGCGGTCGAGGAAGCAGGATAACTTGGATCAGACGATGAAGTAATGGTATGCGTTATGGTTGCACTCGGCGTTCCATAATAAATTCCATCATTTGTTGCACTTACCGTCGCAGTTTGAGGCATATTCCAGTTGGTCGTCGTGAATGTGAGAGTTGATTTCGAAATGGTTAGATTGTAGTCATGGGTCAGACCAAATACTACATTACTACTTGGTTTACTGTTAAGAGCTACCGTATAGGTGTCAGCTGTTTGTCCTTCGTATATTTCGGTTATGCCATCAGATTCTGTAAAAACAACGCCTGCCGTATCATCATCTTCGTGAGTGATAAGCGTAAGATTGTTTCCATCCGCGCCGTTATAAACACCAGAAAAAGGGAGTGTGTCCTGGGGCGGAAGGGCAGGATTGTATACATAGTTTGAGTCGGCTGAAGCAAGTGTGTATTTTATGTACGAGCTTTTATAGATGCTTGATGGATCATTCACAATTGAATCATTTACGGCCGTTACGGTCACTGTTTGTGCAATATTGTAGTTGCTTGAAGCGCCACCGGTAAAAGTAAGTGTCGTAGGGGAAACGGTCAGTTCTGCCGATGAGCTTGCGGCAATGGTTATCGTCACATCTGAAGAAGGTTTTGTATCTAATGAAATTGTATAGGTTGAAGAAGAGCCGCCCTCCACCGTCGGGGAGGGGGTTGCTGCGGAAATAGTCACTCCCGCAATATCCGAAGCACTATCAGTTATGTGGGCCGTCACTGAAGCAACAGTTGCTGTTTGGTATCCGGAAGTATCGGTTGTTGAAACGGCGTGAGTAATAATGCTGTCATGATCTCCATTTTGAATATAGTCACGAGGGGATGACACGGTAAGTGTTTGTGGAATATTCCAGTTAGTAGTTGTAAAAACTCCAGTTGATGGGCTGATAACAGTATTTCCATCTGCACTTGTTGCGGCGATGGTGACTGATGCTGTCGGTTTTGAATCAAGGACGGCGGTATAGGTGTCGGTTGTTCCGCTTTCAGATACATTTACCCCTGTTTTGCTGAGCGTTACCCCAACAGTGTCCGTGTCGGTCAACGTTACCAGTATATTTTTTAACGAATTGATCCCACTATTGTAATTTGGATCAGATGAAGTTGCCGTATGTGAAAGTACCATTTGTTGTGTTGTTGCCTGATCAATATAATCATGCACAGGTATAACGGTAACAGCCTGAGGGACGTTCCAGTTGTATTGAGTAAAGGTTAATGTTGATGTTGACGTGGTAACCTGCGTTGCGTCAGATGATGAGATGGTCAGAGTAACTGTTGATGACGGTTGTGTATTCAGGCGCACCGTGTATAAATCATATACGCTCCCGTCCTCAGTAACCGCTGTACCGCTCGTCTCAACGGCGGTAACTCCCGCAGACAGAGCGGCATTTCCAAATACCTGTATGCGGCGGTTATGCACAGGATTGCCCGGATCGTCCGCTTCACTTACATAAACTCGCTTTGCCGAGTCAATCGCTACATTTCTTGGATTAATAAATTGGCCATCACTGGTACCAATTTCACCCCATTTTGTTCGAGTGCTAATCGTCCCGTCTTGATCAAACCGTTGGATACGGTTATTATCCGTATCTGCAACATATATCCAATACTCTGAAGTGGAAACAACCTCGATAGCCATCCCTTGCGGCTTCTTAAATTGAGGGACTGCAAGATTATCAGCAGATCCATATTCACCCCATGATTTTTCAAAGGTGCCATTGGCATCAAATCGTTGAATACGACTGTACCCTGTGTCGGCTATATAAATCTTATTTTGAGAATCAACCGTCACGCCATAGGGGCCACTGAAATAAGGACCGGTTGGAGGGGTAACCGTTGGAGTGAGCGGGCCGGTTGTCGGAACTGCAGGGTCCCACGTGGGAGTCGGATAGCCAATTGCCCACTCCATTGTATTATTTGAAAGATATTTCATGATACGATTGTTGTTGGAATCTGAAACATATACTGCTCCCGTATCTTCAAATCCAACATCCTTTGGAGAAGAGTATCCTGCGGGGGTGACCATGGGAGTCGGAATGCCCGTGATAAGGACCCCATTAGTATCATAGCGGATCACCTCATTATTTCCGGTATCAGCAATGACCACATCTCCTCCGGTATTTACTCCAATACCCATCGGGTCGTTGAAGGAGCCTGATGATTTTTTCCACTCGGCAAGAGGGGTAAAGACGGAATTGAACTTTTGAACTGACTGGGTCGTCTGATTTACCAGGTAAATATTGCCCCATTGATCAAGCGCAACATCTGCAGGTTTATTTGATTCATCTTCAAACGACGTTACGTATGCTCCGGTTCCCGCATTATAGGTGCCAATTTGAGTGTTTGGCTCGATGACATACAAAGCCGATCCATTAATAGACACGCCCCCTGCTCCCTTCGAATCATGGACGGTGATGTACGCTTGGTAACTTCTTGCACTATCGATGCTGTATACCTTATTTGTTGTGTCGGTTACAAACACATTCCCACTTGTATCAGCTGTTAATTTTTGTGGTTGTGCAAACGTCGTATTTACGGTTCCTTCATAGCTAAATGTATTTGAAGCAGTTGAAAAAGCATATTCAACAACACGGTTGTTTCCAGAGTCTGCAACATACACGTGGATAATTGTTGGATCTACATCAGTGTATACGGCAACGTCGCGGGGATAGCTAAATTGTGTGGTGCCTGCTCCTAAAGATCCCGTTTTAGCAACATAGGCCTGTGTCGCAACGTTCATTGCCTGGATCCTATTATTTCCCGTATCTGCAACAAACAAATAAGAATTAGAGGCATCAACCGCAACGCCATAGGGCGAACTGAATTGACCATTTCCCGATCCTTCAGACCCCCACCAGTTCGCATCAAATACTCCACTCGTGGTAAGCCGTACTACACGGTTGTTTCCGGTATCTGCAACATACAAATTTGAACCATTAATTTCAATATCTTGAGGCTGCTTAAGCTTATTGTATACAACTCCATATCCTCCCCAGTTTGATGTT
>PFLF01000082.1:0-1220 GCA_002784505.1 Candidatus Roizmanbacteria bacterium CG_4_10_14_0_8_um_filter_39_9 | reverse complement strand
GATAGAACGTTTGTGCTTGAACGATTGGGGAAGGGAGAAGGGTAAAAAATATAACAAACGAAGCCACAATAAAAGCGATTCGTGTGGCTATACTATAAATATTTTTTTCTATCCTATTGCTCTGTTTCTTTATAATCGTAGGAAATAATTGAACAAATAACAAAACTCACCCTATATATCAATATAATAAGAAATAGAGGGGAAAGTCAAGCAGAACTAACGCCAAATTTTAAATAACAAATATTAAATTTCAAATCAATAACAAATTACAAATGAATAAACCAACTATAATATGATGTTTTGAATTTTGTCATTTGAATTTGAATTGTGATTTGTGCTTTGTAATTTGTAATTTGAATTATTCTATATGAAATATGCCCCCGCACCTGAGATCCAAAAAAAGATAGAAGTTCTTGTTGGGCGGTTAAATTTTACGCATATTAAGTTAAAAAATATTCACTGTATTCGCTCCTTTGACGCAAAAACACGTGCATATGCGCGTATCTGGGGTATGAGCAAACTGTTTCATGAAGTTGCAGGACTTGAACCAAATTACATCATTGAGGTTATTGCAAAGCGTTTTGATAAATTATCCGAACGTGAACAAATAAAAACGTTAATTCATGAACTCATGCATATTCCCAAAACATTTTCAGGAGCACTGCTTTCTCATAGGGGGCCGCATCATGCGATAAACGATAGGGAGGTAGAAAAAATTCTCAAGCTTTTTTCAATTTAAACAACTTTTATCTTTTTTGAAAAGAAATAGGGGTTGATACATCAATGCTACTACCTGCAATTTGAGTCGGGATCCTTGTGACTAGTTCAACATCTGGAAAAATCGAACTGACGACAGTTTTCAAGTAAGGTTGTCTAATAAAAGTTCGTCCTGTTTTGTCACCCGATATAGGTGTGTTGAAGAGCGCTTTTGTTGGGTCGATTTCAATCTCGAATCAATCTCATCTAATTTTTTACATTATAACATAAAAATAATAATTCAAAATTCAAAAATTCAAATCCCTCTTGACAATAACTTTTTATTAATTGATAATACTATCCATATGATTAATATGATTAAAAAAATATTTCCAGCCTTGCTGATCTTATTACTTTTGGGAGTTGGGGGTTATTTTTATTTTCAAAAAAAGGCTTCGGGTCCTCCTGTCAGCCCGGAAGTAAAGAAAGTACAACAGGAAATGTTAGCAAATTGTAAATATGAC
>PFLF01000072.1 GCA_002784505.1 Candidatus Roizmanbacteria bacterium CG_4_10_14_0_8_um_filter_39_9 | reverse complement strand
CTTTAACTCCATACAGCTAATTGATAACGGAACAAAAGACAGAATGATTGAGACTGCAAAAGATTGGGTACCGCTCGCACTTGCGGCATTTGGATTAGGTCCTAGAGTCTATCGAGGGGTAATGAGAATCCTTGAATTTTTCTTTTAATGAATTAAAGCCTAATTGTAGAGTACGGATCTTTTCCGTCATGGGTGCAGTCAATACAGTACTCCGAGAACATATCCTTCATCATCGTTTTTTCCTTCATTTCGGTATCCGGACTTTCAGCCGGGGCAAGTTTTCCTGAGTCCTTGTAGACAGGGACTGTTCTTTTATAAGTACCGCCCCCTTTTGGCTCGGTCCCTTTTATAAAAAATTCGAAGCGTGCGCTACAACTTTCTTTTCCGCCGTCATCTTTTGTCATCTCACCCCCCGTATCGTTGCATATTTGTTTCCCAATGACCGTCTCCGGTTTGACCGGCCAAAGGTCAGACTGATTTTTTAAAGTATATGTCATGACCTTATTCCAAATGGGAGCGGCCCCAGTAACGCCTGAGGAAAGCCACGGATTCATCGGAGTGTTATCATTATTTCCCACCCAAACCAATACGAGAAAGTTCGGGGTATAGCCAATCGTCCAGTTATCCTTTTTATTATCAGTGGTCCCTGTTTTTACTGAAACGGTTTTTCCTGGAATTACCAGCAATGAAGACGTTCCAAAAGCCTGAGATCTGGCATTATTGTCCAAAAGTATATGGGAAATGATATAGGCAGTTTCTTGGGAGACAACCCTTTTCCCCGGTATTGCAAGAATAGATGGATTAGTAAGCGCTTCTCTTACATTTTGTCTGAAGTTTGAGTCTTTATACTTGTATAGTTCTTTTCCATTACGGTCTTGGACTTTTAAGACTCCTTGCAGCTTTCGGGGAGTGCCCGCATTGGCAAATGCAGAAAATGCCTGTGCCATCTCGGTCATGCGAACCTCACCGCCACCAAGCGTAATTGACAAGCCATAATTTTTCGGGTCTTTGAATGAGGTAATGGTAAATGCAGATGCGGACGCGATGAAATTTTCAACTCCGTTGTAAGCAACCATTTTCACGGCAGGAATATTAAATGAATTGCCCAAAGCAAAACGTAGCTGTGTCGGTCCATGGAACTGTCCGTCATAATTGACTGGACAATATGATCCCGCCTGCCCCATTGCGCTGAAACAGGTTGGTATATCCAAAAACATGGACCCCGCGGTGACCAGCTTGCGGTCAATTCCTATAGCATAGTTTATTGGTTTTATGGATGAACCCGGTTGACGAAGGGCCGTTGTTACATTGAATGCTCCTGACGCTGTTGCAAAGTAGTCAACACTTCCAACCATGCTGAGTATTTCTCCGGTGGGGGGACGTGTTACCAGTATTGCGCCATTTGAAACCTGGAGGTTCTTTATTTTTTCAAGCTCATCCTTCAAGATTTTTTCCGTATTCTCCTGAATATCAAGGTCAAGAGTGGTGGTAACTTTCAGCCCTCCCTCTTCAATTTCCTTAACTCCATATTGCTCCTCGAGGAGGGATTTAACATAAAAAACAAAATGAGGCGCCTTAATATTATTGCTCAGAGGAACGGCAGAAATAGTGGCTTCCCTTGCTTTTTTTTCTTCATCTTTGGAAATATATCCCTGCTCCAGCATTTTTTTTAGAACGTCGTTTCTTCTCTTGAGCGTTAAGTCGGGGTTGCTGTAGGGTGAGTAGAGTGAAGGCGCTTGCGGAAGACCGGCGAGCATGGCCGCTTCCGGAAGAGATAAATCTTTTGCATGTTTGCCAAAGTATGTTCGTGAAGCTTCTTCCACGCCATATGATGATCCGCCGTACGGAACCTGATTGAGATACATTTCAAGAATTTGGTTTTTGGTAAAAATTTGCTCTGTTTGAAGAGCAAGAATAATTTCTTTTATTTTGCGGGTAATAGTCCGCTCGGGCGTAAGTAGTGCACCTTTCACCAGTTGTTGCGTTAACGTCGAACCTCCCTGCAAATTTTGTTTGAGCGCCATGTCTTTGACTGCGCGCAGAACTCCTGAAATGAGAGACACACCCTTATGGTGAAAGAAATCTTTATCTTCTATTGCAACAGCAGCCTGGGAGACGAAGAGCGGAACATCTTTAATAAAAATCGGCGTTCTATTTTGCTCTTTATATATCTCATATAGCAACTTCCCATTCCGGTCATAGATATGGGTCGAAAGAGGGACTGCCTTATAGTTTCTTAGTGACTGGGGAGAAGGAAGTCCCCTGAGGATGAAATAATAAAATAAAAATGCGGCAATACATAAGCTTACGGATATAAGAATAATTAAGATAAAGAGTTTTTTTTGCAATGAAAAAGTTGTTTTTTTTGTTGCAATGATTGGTGTTGTGGGAGACTCGTGGGCGTTTGGCATATTATTTCAGTCTTGGAAATAACGGGGGAGCCTTTGTTATATTTCCCTGTGTCGAAGCAATTATTTTTTCCGAGGTCGTTGGAATAAATGGTAATAATTGTTGTCCAATTACATGTAGTTTTCTAACCATATTTTCCAGAAATTCTTTTCTATCGTCGGATGATTTATTCCATGGTGCAAAATCATTTACTTTTTTGTTAATATCTTTTATCCCGACCCAAATTGAATCCAAAATGGTATTAAAATCAAATGCTTCAAACAATGTTCCCTGCTGTTTGTTGAAAATAGAAGCATCTTGATTCGAAATGGTAAGCTTGTCTTTTTCTGCAAGGGTGGTAATCCGGCTCACCAAGTTTCCAAGTTCATTTGCAAGATCAGAATTATAAATCTCTTTCATTCTATTGTCAGAGTAGTCTCCGTCCTCAACCGACGGAATTTCTTTTAATAGATAATATCTGACAGGGTCGACCCCGTATTTGTTTATCAGTTTAAACGGGTCAACAACATTCCCTAAGCTTTTACTCATCTTTTTGCCATTTGATGTAATAAACCCATGGATAATTATTTGTTTCGAATTTTGAATACCCGCGGACATAAGCATTGCCTGCCAGATGGCACTCTGTTGTCGAAGATTGTCTTTTCCGGCAATCTGAACTACCGGCCACCACTGTTCAAATTCCTTCATGGCATGCGGCCAACCGATATTGGATATATAGAAAATAAGAGCATCGAACCAAACATACATTACA
>PFLF01000102.1:6252-13847 GCA_002784505.1 Candidatus Roizmanbacteria bacterium CG_4_10_14_0_8_um_filter_39_9 | reverse complement strand
TATCGTAATGTACATGGTTGATCATACGCGTCATCGGGATTTTGAAGAAGGAAAAGTATTGGGGATTGTCCGCAAAATTGACAAGCCCAAAATCTTGGTTATTAATAAAATGGATAAAACTGAGACCACGTTTTTAGCTCAGTATAAATTTTTAGAGGATGAGTTTGACCATGTGTTTTATATCTCCGGCATTCATAAGCAAAATGTGGGGCCGCTCCTTGATTATATTTTTGAGCTTCTCCCCGAGCGGATTGAGCCTGATTCAAAAACAACGATTGACTCTGAAGTCAACCAACAAAAAGTATATCCCCTACTAAATATCGATAGTAAAATTTTTATTGCTGAGCTTATTCGTGAAAAAATATTTCTTATGATGGGCGAGGAAATCCCGTATATGACAACGGTTGTTGTAGATGAGATAAAACCAAGAAATGAAAAAATTACCTACATAAAAGCGCGGATTCTTACCACAGACAACCGATACAAGAAAATGTTGATAGGTGCAGCAGGTCGAAAGATAAAAGAGATTGGAAGTTATGCTCGAAAGGAAATTGCCCTTGCTACCGGTCGTACTATTTTTCTTGATGTAACGGTTGTCACCGATCCCCATTGGCAGGAGACATATTATTAAGTCTGATGTTTTTGCTTCTGTGCAATCTCTACTAAAGTAAGCGCCTCTTTCTCTCTTAATCCTGGTTCTATTGTTATCTCGCCGGGGTGAGCTTTTGCATAGTCCGCCACACCATAGTTTATTGGGTTATAGCTCGCTGGAAAGGATTTTGAATTAATACACCAATGGAAATTTGTTATACCCGACCAAAGTGACACATCAAAGGCAAGAATGGTTGGTTCAAAAAAAGATAGCAATGAATAGCTCTTCAAGTTGTCAGTATCGAGCGTTTTTTGAGCTGCACGAATTGACACCACTTGGTCTTGATTGGTTAAATCAAATGTTTCACGTTCGCGATTGTAGCCACGAGCAATAATAACCCCATCTTTCATGATGAAAGAGACATAGGGAAATATTTTATGTACTTCCATTATTTCTTTTGCGTAAAGAAATAATAGGTCTAGGTTAGTATTAGTTATATGTTTACCATCCATATTTTTGTTTTGCCTTTTTAAATAATGCAATACCTTCGTTGTGTAAAACTCCTCGTTTAATAGAAATTAAACCTGGATTTTGCTTCTCAAAGTCTTCAATTGAATATGGATGATCATGAAAATATTCAGGGAAGTCGTGCTTATCTACCGAAAAAATAATTTTGCCAATCCTATGCCACAGCGCTGTGTCGAAACAGGCAAGACAAGGTTCGCACGTAGAATATAACTCGTATTCTTTACCGAAAATGAGATTTCTAATTTGAAGTGTTTTACAAGCTATACTAAGTGCCTCCATTTCTCCGTGGGTAGTTTTGTCGCCAACTAGGTTTACCTTACTGTTGTACCCTTTACTGACAATAACACCGTTACGTACTACAAAGGCACAAAACGGATATGCATTATTTTTTTCAAGCTTTTCATAACCATATTTGATTAATTCCCGCATTGTCTGTTCTTCAATCATTTTTTAGTTTATCAACACGTTAATTCTCGTTAAACACTCATCTTTTCCCAGTATTTCCATAGATTCATTTAAAGGGGGGGAGATTTTTTTGCCCGTAATTGCGACCCGAAGTATCATAAAAAACTCTCCAGTTTTAAGGCCTGAGTCTTTACACGCCTCCATTAATGTGTCTCCAATCGACTTTACACTCCAATCAGTAATGCTTTCAAGCTTCTTTGAGGCTTGTCCCAGTAGTTGCTTTCTTGGGCCCATGTCCACCGCGTAGGTGGACGGGGGGTGAAAAAGAAAATCACACAGTGGAAGATAGTCTGATAGTTTTTTAATTCTTTCTTTGATTATGGGAATGCTTTTTTCAACAACGCTTTCACTCAATTCGTTTTTGTAGAATTCGCAGATTTGCACTTTGAGCTTTGAATTTTGAACTTTTCTTATATATTCTCCATTCATCCATTCAAGTTTGACGGGATCAAAAACAGGAGCGGTCGTTTGCACATCTTTAAGGTCAAAAGCGGCAACGTATTCATCGAGGGTAAATATTTCTTTTCCTTCAGGGTGGCTCCAACCCATAAGAGCTAAATAATTGAGTAGTGCTTCGGGAAAAATACCCTTCTCTAAATACTCACTCGTCCACACCGGATTTTTTCGCTTGGAAAGCTTTGACTTGTCCGGATTGCGAAGAAGCGATACGTGAGCATAGAAAGGAATTTCCCAACCAAATGCTTCGTAGAGAATAATGTGCTTTGGAGTTGATGGTAGCCACTCTTCGCCCCTTATCACGTGGGTAATTTTCATGAGATGATCATCAACTACAACACCTAAATGATATGTGGGGAATCCGTCTGATTTAAGAAGCACCTGATCATCTAAGTTTGATCCGGTCATGGTAACCGTCCCCCGAATGAGGTCGGTAAAAGTAACTTCTGTATCGGGAATCAAAAGCCGAATAACAAATTTGCTTCCTTTTGCTATTTCTTCTTTTACTTCTTTTTGAATGGTATAACAATGACGGTCGTACTTCGGTATCTTTTTTTCCGCCTGCTGTTTTTTTCTCATTGCATCCAACCGCTCCGGTTTACAGGTACAATAATATGCTTTTCCGTTTGCCGCCAATTCCTCCGCATATTTTTTATATATGGTAAGTCGCTCAGATTGGCGGTAGGGAATATAGGGACCACCAATTAAAGGTGACTCATCGGCATGCAGCCCGATCTTTTCAAGAGTCTCCAACATTTTCTTTTCTCCACCTGGCACAATACGGGTTTGGTCTGTATCTTCAATGCGGATAATAAACTGTCCCCCATTTTTTTTAGCCCACGCAAAATTCATGAGACCAGTTGAAATACTTCCCACATGGACATCTTTACCGGTCGGTGATGGAGCAATACGAGTTCGTACCATAGAAGGAATTATACTATTCAATGATTGATTTTTCTTCATCCGATGCAATTCCACGAAAACCTACATGTGACTGTCCCGCAAAAAAAAGTCCTTCTCCCACACCCGCAGACAGAAGAAAATGTTTTTCTCCTCCAGTTAAGTAGAATGTGTCGGTAATTTTATCAACAGCTGCCGTTGATTGTTTTAAAATAATTTGCAAGCTTGAGTTGGTGACAATCGCCTTTCCTTCATCAGTTGCCAGAAAATCTTCCACGTCCTGCGTAATGGTTGTTAACCCTAACATATATTTACGTGCGCGCTTTGCAAAATTATGGAGATATGCCCCTGAGTCTTTGTTTTTAATAAGGTACCATGCCTCATCAACAATGAGCACCCTCTTTTTTTTATTGCGGCGGACTCTATTCCAAATATAGTCAAGGACAATGTACATGGCAACGGGCCGGAGATTTTCTTCAAGATCCCGAATGCCAAATACTGTAAAATGGTTTTTAATATCAAAGTTTGAGTTTTGATTAAAAATACCGGCGGCCGATCCCATGACAAATTTTTCAAGTCTTCCTGCCATCTCTTTTGCTTCAGGTGTCTCCATTCCCATAAAAACCTTGTATAAGTCTTCAAGAAGGGGAGGCTGTGATCTAAAAGTTGCAGGATCCTGAGTGATTCCTTTTTCCCGATACGTTAACACAAGGGCACGGTCAAGCAGCGCATCCTGTGCGGGAGTAATATCGCCCATAATCACTTTCATAAGTGAATGGAGATCGAGTATCTTATTGGAAAGTTCATCCGGTTCAATGGCTCCGTCATTTAAAAGTTCAAACGGGTTGATTTTATACTGGGAAGTTGTTGAAAAAACTACAAATTCACCTCCCATGTTATCGGATAACTTTTTATATTCGTTTTCAGGGTCTATAATAATTACGTCTATATCCATCATAAGAAGCCTGAGCGCTTCCATTTTCACGAAAAAGCTTTTTCCTCCTCCCGATTTTCCAAGAATCACCGAGTTTGCGTTTTCCAATGTAAAGCGGTCAAAAATAATAAGACTGCCATCGTGCTGATTGATCCCGTAGAGGATTCCTTCATTCCGGGTAAGGGATGCGGTTGCAAAAGGAAATGTGGTAGCGAGGGAGGTTGTATCCATATTTCTCCACACGGCCAGCTTGTCATAAAACATGGGGAGAGTTGATTTAAAACCCTCCTCCATCTCGAGAATTGCCTGTTTTGCAACAACAAGGATAGAAGAAAGGGCGCTGTCAACTTCCTTGGTGATGGTTTCCAACTCCTCTTTCGTATCGGCAGGGATGGTAATATACAGTCCGAACTGAAAAAATCGCTCGGACCCTTTTGCGAGTTCCGCCTGAAGAGAAAGCGCATCATCAAGCGCCACCTGCACGGTCGGATCAACAACCTTGCCTGCTTTTATTTCAGCTTCAATGGTTGCCTCCATTTCCGCAATTTTACGGCGCAGTTCATCAAGAACTGATTTTGATTCCGTAGGATACACGTACATGGAGATATAAAGCGGATGGTCAAAAGTAATGAGAGAATACAACCAATTGGCAGACACATACCGCGGGTAGCCAACAACATACATGGTCCGGTAATATTTCTCATCAATTTTCAAATGGGTAAAGTCCGCCTCAATGAATGAGGGCGCTATAAGATCTTTAATGGTAACGGTACCCTGTGAAAGTACCTTTGCAACATTTTGGGCTTCCGGGGGAATGGTTTGATTTTGAGCCATAGTTTACGCGCTTGACATAATAACATCGGTATAACTTTGAACCGGAGCAAGCATACGTCCGGTAGCTGACGGATTATATAGATTAAAAAATAACTCCGTTAATTCTTGTTTTTGTAAAACGGTGGCGCGCAGTCCAATTTTGGCCAACAGTCTCAGAAGGTGGTCCCGTTTTGGATATAGGGCGGTTTTCGCACGGGCAATGACATATTCTTTTTTCAACCCCGACCCTATTCCGCTTACCCCCATCTCAAGAGGAGAAAATGGAACGGCAAAATAAAACTTTTTTTCAAGAACTGTATTTTTTTTCACGACACTCTTGATGAAATCACGATAACTTGAAAGACGCATCTTCATAAGCTCGTCTTTTTTTGTTTTCAGTTTTGAATCAATATACTCAAGATAGGAAGAAATGTCCATCTTTTTTGAGAGAATAAGAATCTGTATCGGAAAGGAAAGTGAGTTCAGTAAACTTGAATATGAATAGATTATTGATACTTGCTCTTCGGACGATAAAAGCCAGAAATTTACCGCCCCCACCTCAATAACAATGGCGGCTGACATATCTTTTAAAAGAAGTATGTCGTCTTTAACGTCTTCTATTTCAATAAAATTTTGGGTTGATCCTTTAACAGGTGATACGGGTTTTTGAACTGGCATAATCTATAACATCTCTTTTGAGATAAATTCAATTGAATTTGGATTAGTCTCGTTTATCTGTATTTTCATTGTATCAAAAAAATAGATGTTCTTCGGATCCTTAATTTCAAACGGATACTCTCCGGGAGGGAGAGGATTATAGGTCGCAAATACACCATGGGGGTTAGTTTTTAAGAGCCGTACTGGCGTACCTCTTTGATCCCGAACATAAATGAGTATGCCGGGAAGTGATATATGTTTATTGTTTTTGACGGTCCCGCTAAAAAATGATTTTTTTTCTCCGGTTGGAAGAGGAGCTGTCCCAACAGGCGCGGCTACTTGTTGAACAGAAAATGAAGGGGCGGCAGATGTCGAGCCGGGTCGCGCAGGCGGTGATACCCGAAGGGATGATGTGGGCATCTGAACAACCTGCTGAACTGCCCGTTTTTTTGCATCGGCCTGCATCGTTTGGCGGGTTGCGGCCAAATATTTTGAAAGCATTTGCGCCGACTCAACATGGGCCATAACTTTGTGAGGGTCGGTTACAAAATACAGGTTTTGGAAAATGGAAATGGGGGGATTATTTTTATGATAAAAAAATTGTGTTGGGGAGTTGAGACGGCGCCAAAAATTTTTAACCCACACATCAAGAGGTCGGTCATTAATGGGGACAAAGGCAAAGGCAACTCCCCCTATCATCACCATGATACCCAAAAGAATATTAATTAGAGGAATGGGAAAAAGCATGTAGACAATATAGGCAATAGGAGCGGCAATCACGAGATACAAAAACTGCTTTAAGGTCATGAACCCTATCAGCTTAAATTCAAAGGATGTTATTTGACGCGGTATGGGATGTTGCTCCATACTTTCAGTATAGCGCAAAACCCCTTCAAATTATCTATACGTCACCGGTTTTTCCGTTTGAGTAAGAACCAAGCTCATTTTTCGGGCCTTCTGGTCGATTTTTTCGATGAACGCCTTTATTTTTGAACCGATCTTTAGATCTTCTTTTCCGCTCAACTTACTTACGTGAACAAGCCCTTCAATCCCGGGCTCAAGACGGACAAAATATCCATATCGTTCCTGTCGTACAACCTCGCCGTTTACTTCCTTATCTTTTGGATACCGCTCCTCAATATTTGCCCATGGATCGTGACTTAACCGTTTTATGGAAAGATTCAGTTTTAAGTCTGTTGCATTTTTTTCAACGACCGAAACATCAATGTTGTCGCCAATTTTTGCAAATGCGGAAGGATCAGATACCTTTTCCCATGAAATTTCAGAGATGTGAATAAGACCCTCAACCCCTTCAACCTCACAGAAAATCCCAAACTCGGACACTCCGAGCACTTGCGCCTTGTATTTTGTCCCAACTTCTATTTTATTAAACCCTTCAAGAAGCTCCTTGTGCGAAATTTTAAGGACGGCAATCTTCTGAGATACCACGAGCCTGTTCTTTTTCTCATCAACTTCAAGAATTTTGACCTTTATTTTCTGTCCTGATAGTTTTTCAGGGCTTTGAAGGAAATCCTCGGTAAGCTGAATTTTTGGTATCACTCCTCTGATGCCCATAAAGTCAACAAATACTCCTCCTTTTCCATACTCTCCACAAATTACCTCAATCTCACTTTCATCTTCTTTTTTTACCTTTAATATTTCCCATTTCCCCTGTTCAAAAAACTTTCGAAGTGATAAAACCGGAAAGCCCTCTTTTGATTCTTCAGAAATAATCCGTGCATGTATCTTTTCACCTACTTTTAAATACGGAAGGTATGTTGAGATCTCTTTTAACTCTTTGTCTCCTAATACGGCATATGCTTTTGCGCCAATATCAAACAGGGTTCCTTTTTTTGATATGGAAATGATTGTCGCTTCTATGTCATTCCCTTTTTTTATTTTTACTGCCTGTGTTTTTTTAAGAAGTGCCTCCATTGGATTGACGGGGCCATCTGCTTTCTCCTTTCTGTTGGTTGGTTTGGGTTGGTTTTTTTTTGTCATGTTTTTATAAATTAAGACAACTACTATACCAAAAAAGGCCTCAAAAAACAAGCAGGATTATTTATAATACGTCAAGCTTGCGTTTCGTTTCAGCATTTAGTTCGAGTGCGGTATTGATATTTTGCTCCTGTCCCTGGGGAAGTTCTTCAATCAATTGTTCAATAACCTCCCTATGTTTTACATTACTAAGCTTCAACTTAAAGGTAAAGCCTTCATAGGGAGATACTCCTTGTTTTCGGGACTCCGCGA
>PFLF01000102.1:0-6243 GCA_002784505.1 Candidatus Roizmanbacteria bacterium CG_4_10_14_0_8_um_filter_39_9 | reverse complement strand
GAATGCTGTTTGCCTGTTTTTCGGCCGCCTTCAGTGTTTCAAGCATGAGTTTTACTTTTCCTTTTTTGGAAAGCTGCAGGGCCATATTTATTTTTTTGTCAGACGCCACCAGAAGAAGTTCTGACTTTTTCATGTAATCACGTGTCATAAATTCAATGATAGTGTCCCTGATTTGCTTTATTACGTAAAGAGGGCTATCTGGGAGAATGCAGGCAAAAGGAAGTTCATAGATTACCTTCCGGTCCGAAAGAGTAATTGGTTGTGAATGTGTGTTGGCTGCAAAAGAAACAAAAAGAGCGGCGCAACCGAATAAAACAACCACTAAAAACACTACGCGTTTTATCATAGGTAACTTACATTATAGCACAAATTATAAGGCCTCACGCAGCTCTTCACATAAATGCTCACATAAATGCTACTTGTGGAAAATTCTTAAATATACTATTATCTATCTATATGTCCTTGTTTAAACGACCGTTGTTTGTTTTTATTGCAGTCGCAATATTTTTGAGCATTGCTTCCCCCGTTCATGCGGTAAAGTTTGAACTCGTTCCTCCCTCAGGTCAACTTTCTCGCGGACAAGAAGTAACATTTACCATAAATATTGATACTCAAGGAGCATCGCTCTCAACCATTCAAACCGGATTGACATACGACACTCAGTTTCTAGAATATGTCAGTGCCGCCGCAGGAGCTACGATGGATAGCCTCTCGGTTGATACATCTCTTGGGGGTGGTAAATTGGTCTTGACAGGGACCAATGCAGCTGATTTTACAGGAGCAGGTGTATATGCAACAGTAGTCTTTAAAATTATTGCCCAGGAATCAGGTTCAACGGAGCTATGTACCCTCTGGACCCCTTCACCAACTCCAACTCTTCCGCCTGATGCGCCTACCGCAACTCCACTTCCTCCTCCACCGCCAACCGTTCCTCCTCCGACAGCTCTTCCTCAAACTGGGTTTGGAGTACCAAAAACCATGGGAACTATTGCCGGGATTCTTTTTATTGCGGTTGCGGGGGGAGTATTTTTCTATACCAAGAAGTCAATATATACTACTCATACACCTTCACGAGCTACTCCTCACACAAAACAAGAAAGCAAATAAGTTGGGATGTTATTCCCACCTACTTGTTGAAGAGCTATTCTTTTGTTTCATATAGAGAAATATCCCTGCGCCTACAGCGCTTATCAGTATCACTAGTATTACAGCCATCATTACGAAGGGTGAAACCGAAGCTCCTGATCTTGTTGTTGCAGACGATGTGTTCTGACCGCCTCCCAAACCAAACCAACCGGATTTTTGTGTCGTATCTCCAACGCTCTTCTGCCCTACCTGCACCGACGAGCTGCTTGATGATAATTTTTTTACGACAATCTTTGCCCCGTCAGTTTTCTTTTCCTCATAGGGATTGATTTGATTTTCAGCCATATATGTTTGATTCTGTGCTAAAAAGACCGATGGCTTGGTTTTTACCACCATTCCATTTGGAGTAGTAAAGCGAAGCTCGTATGGCATACTTGGCAGCTTCTCAGATCCGATGACAAAATTCCCTGAAGAATCTGAAGTTACCATAGAAGATGGTGAGTTTGAATAGGGTAAATACACTCCAACCTTTGTATTTGGTAGTGGCGTAGTACCGTTTGCAGCATAAGCTATTCCTTTAAGATAGGTTGGGATTGGTTCAAAAGAAACTGTTGTTCTTGCGGTCATTACTTCTTGCATCGTACGAAGATCCACCTTTACTATGGTAATTGAGGTAAGGAGTTCAATATAATCATTTTTCTGCTCAAACCCATTTTGATCTATATCTAATTTAAATCTTCCCAGTTTGTCTGCCGTCGTACTCCCAACTGTTCGATAGGGAGTTTTCACCGTTCCATTAGAATTTGATATTTTTGCCGAATTGGCATAGATTCGTGACAGTGGATGAGAAACAACACCCTCTATAACAACATGTCCTTGGCCAACCGCTTCAACAAAGACATCAATTGGTTTCGAAAGCGTATTTGTATTTTGAGACATAACGGCAATATCTCTATGTTGAGCTATCCCTTTTTGTACAATAACATCTCCTGTTTGAACCGGATATACGTCATAGTATGCTTGAGCAAAATTGGGGTGAATTAGATCGAGCGTTGTGATCATTCCATTTGCAGCTAATTTGTATTCATTGTCAGGGACCACATAGTTATACTGCCCATCATTTCCGGTAATTTTTTTTATAATATTTGGTTGGTTTTCAGGAGCGAATGGGTTGAAGGCTATAAAATCAGAGTCTTTTTTTACGAAAAGTGAAACGGTCATCCCCGAAATTGGCTCAAGAGTTTGACTATCAAATACGCGCCCATAAGGATCCCATGCGATCTTGACACACTGTTTTTCAAGCGTATCAAATGGTAGTGTCCCTAACTTCTGGCTAAGTATTTCTCCGGCTTGAACTTCATCATTTGGATCCTGACGAAAGAATGCGCGCCAATTTCTCAAATGTCCAGTTGGTGTAAAATCTTCCCAATAGTAAGGACCTTGAAATCTACCAATGGTTGGATTGTCCGCAGAAGTTACTCCATCAGACTCATAAAAATTCTTAAATTCGTAACCTATCCCCTTAAGTTTGTTCAGTGGAGTTAGCTCGCCTGTGGCTATTTTAAACAACTCCCTATCTTTTTCATCTGAGCCTGTAGTACAGACCTGTTCCGTTTGAAGATCTTTTCCCGTTCCTCCAATATATGAAACACAAACCCCTACAAACACACTCCCGGTTGGAAGTGCGCCTTCTTCTTCCAGTTTAGCTGTATGACCGTGAGGTGTACCATATATACACTCTGACTGAGTGGCTCCGTAACAGTGTGTTGACTTCAAACATACATATTTAAGAGGAATTTCTTGTGCATGAACAAAACCTCCAAATAAAAGACTAGACAACACAAATCCCAACACAAATGCTTGTTTGATTGTCTTCATATACTTTTCAATATACAAAATATAAACACATATTGTCAATCGATCGCTATTCAATTATGATGAATATATAATGGAAAAGAAAATTGTCGCACTGTTCTTTGTTGTGTGTGTTGTGTTTGTAGTAATACCAAAAATATATCGTGTACATGGGGCTACATGCGGACCTTGGAATGAGTGTCATGATATTGGAGGAGGGAAGTGTGGGCGTGGCCAAACCTGCGGAACATGTGCTGACGGCGCTGATGGCTGTACTGAAACTGATGATAATACTGAGCTGTGTGAATGCGGTGGAGGTGGTGGAGGAGGAGGTGGAGGAGGAGGGGGAGGAGGTGGAGGTGGAGGTGGTGTTGCTGTTCCGACGGTTGCAGCCACCTCATCGTCAACCGACCCTCTCCCCTGTTCAATTGCACCAGGGCTTGGTGACTGCCCTACAGGACTCAAAGATGTTTACACAAAGGAACCGTGTGTTGGTTCATATACCGAATTCAAGAAAAATCCCCTTCAGAATCACTTCTGGGCGCTTGATGAAGGAATAACTTCTCAAGGAAAGGCAAATGAACGGGCGCGCCAATTCATCTATTGGGTGATGAGCCGCAAAACCATTGACAACTCCCCGGTTATTTCAGGTATTTGGAGGGCAACAAGCAACACCGCCCTCTTCCTGTTTATCTTAGCATCAGCTCTTTTCGGTATCGGATATATTGTTGGACAACAGTCTAATTTTGAACTTAAAATCCAGATCTGGCCCACTATCCTCAAAATAGTAATGGGACTTCTCTATATTATGTTTTCTTTCAGCATTCTTATTACTATAGTACAAATATCGGATATATTAATGAAGTTTTTTGTGGAGACGCTTGGAGGTGATAAACTTTTCAACATTTACTTTACCGGCTCCGTAAGCCAGGAAAAAAGTTATACGGATTTTGTCGGCTGTCGGGATCTAAACTACAAAGTACAGGAAGCAATCAACGCTGAATTAACCCTTCTTCAAATAACCAACATCACCTATTATGTAATGGGCGTTATGTTATTGCTCCGGAAGGTTCTCATTTGGTTTCTTCTTTTTGTCTCGCCTTTTCTTGCGCTTCTTATGCCGTTTGTGTTTATCCGTAACATCGGATGGATTTGGATTGGCGTGTTTTTCCAGTGGGTTTTTTACGGACCGCTCTTTGCACTTTTCTTAGGAGGACTTGCACGCATCTGGCAATCAGGAATCCCTTTCAACTATTTTGACTTTTCTCGCGTAAATAGTCTCGTGGGTTATGTTTATCCGACTGGAATAAATATTACCTATGGAGGACCCGCACAGGTCGGATTGCAAAAACTTTCTGCACTAAATAACGGAAATTATGTCGATACATTTACTGAATACATTATTACGCTTGTCATGTTATGGGCCGTGACTATATTCCCGTGGTGGCTTCTCCGAATATTCCGCGACTATTGTTGTGACGGCATAAACGCCATGAAAAATATTCTTATGTCCATGTATGATCAATCACGATCATCACCCAATGGACCAAAACCACCTCCCATTGCGCCTTCCGTTCAAACGCCGGCAAATACCTCTATGAAAGTAACCCGTGAGGTTGAGACTCAGATGAAAACACGCATGGAAACGGTAGAACAGATTAAACAGGTAAAGACAGAACAGATTACGAAAAACTTAAATCTATCGATGAATAAGATCACCGATATTGCCCGATTTGAGACCAATAAACAAACCAATGAAACGGTACGAAAAAATATTGAGTTCCTACAGCAACCGACCAAGGCATCGTCTCCGGTTGAACGTCAAAAATTCATGAATATCCGAACCGAACTATTTAATAGATCGGTGAAACAAGATAATACCGCGAGGCAGATTCTCTCCTCTATTTCGAGCTCCCAGTTTGAGCAGTCAACCAGAAAACAGGAGATTCTTAAAACGGTTCCTCACGTTGCGCCCATGACACAGGTTGTTTCATACAAAACAAATGTAACGCAAGATAAGGTTTCCTCCGTCAGCAATTCATTTCTTACAAGTATTGCCGGAAATACATCCATTGTTAATTCTATTGCAAAAAATACTAGCATCTCAGCACCGCAAATACAGACCGTGCTCTCTTCATATAAGCAGAATCTGCAAATGGTCGCAACACCCGCAACACCGGGCCAATCGATATCCTCATCGCTTAAGGAACAAGCAGCTAAATCACCGACACAGGTAGTCATGAACATAAGCAAACAAACTGGCTTAGATAAAGAAAAAGTCATAACCGTAATTAAAGAGGTGGGAAGGGTCGCCGTTACAAACAAAGATACGGTCAAGCAAATTGCGGTAAAAGAAAACTTAAAAGAGTCACAGGTTGAACAAATCATTGCAGCTCAAACTCCCCTCATTGCCGAGTCGGAGAAGAATGTGGAACAAACCGTCTCTATTCCCCCTTCAATCTCTATTGAAGACTATGAAGAAGTTAAGAAAATGTGGACCAATCAGTATGAAAAAGGGGAGGTACCGGTATCTGAAAATCTTTCCTCCCGTGAAGAATGGGTCGAGCAGGATATTCTTTTTATCACGAACACGCTTAATAAACTTATGTCAGTTGATGAAAAACTAAAAGGGGAAGGGATCGATGACCTTGGATATATTCTACCGATCTTCCTCATCAATAATCTTAAAGGAGAAGAACTGGTTGTTTACCTGAAAGCAAAGCTTGAAGCGGCAAAACATGTAAAAGAAATAAAGGAAATTGAAAAGAGTGTGACCGAACGGTTAAAGGCAAAATCAAAAGATGAAGAAGAGTTTGTTGATTTGAAAGATACTAAAAAGACAGAAGAAGAAAAGCATATGACCATGGAGCAAGAGTTGGACGTGCCCAATTCCCCGCAATCTCCGACAGGTCCCCAAACACCAATTGAAAACAAATCCATTCAATAATATTCAATGATCAATAACCAACCGCTCAGTGAATAATCAATGACTTATTGAAGTAATAAAAATTCACTGATTATTAAATATTGATCATTGTTTTATTTTATAGGAAGAGTTTCCTTTGAATACTTCGTCAAGATATCAACACGACCATCGAGAGTCACTGTTACCGTATCCTCCACCCTCATCCCCCACTTACCCGCAACATATATTCCCGGCTCAATCGTAAATACTTGGTTTGCGGTAACAACATCCATCGACTGTGATGATACTTTCGGATATTCATGCACTTCAAGTCCTATGCCATGACCGGTGGAATGGGAGTAGTTTGGATATTGGTTACTGGTTATTAGTCTTCGGCA
>PFLF01000006.1 GCA_002784505.1 Candidatus Roizmanbacteria bacterium CG_4_10_14_0_8_um_filter_39_9 | reverse complement strand
CCGCGGGGACAGACAACTTACATCTCTCATGAAATATGCTAAAAAACACCTCTTGGCTGCAGATCCGGGTGTAAGAGGTGGCTCATTCCAGATGATGGGAGCAGATGCACCAGACCTATACTTAGACTTCCCCGTTGGAACAGAATTAATCGACAATGTAACGAATGGACGCATAGAACTTCTCAAAGATGGGCAGGTAAGTCTATTATGCGTCGGAGGGAACGGAGGATATGGTAATGAACACTATAAAACTGCGACGAACAGAACCCCGCGCAGATTTGATAAAGGTACTCCAGGACAAAAAAGACAGTTCAAAGTTATGATGAGACTTATTGCTGATGTTGGGTTCATTGGTCTTCCTAATGCAGGAAAAAGCAGCCTCCTGAACGAGTTGACTGCGGCATCTGCAAAAGTTGCACCGTACCCATTTACTACACTTGAGCCTAATCTTGGCGCCTTGGGGAAAGTAATTCTTGCTGACATTCCCGGTTTAATTGAAGGGGCTTCAAACGGAAGGGGTCTGGGGACTAAGTTTTTAAAGCATGTTGAGAAAGTATCAATACTGCTTCACTGCATCCCTTCAGATATGCCAGCTTCCGAGATAGCTAAAACCTATAAAGCGGTACGTGCTGAACTGGGGGCGTTCAATCAGGAGTTGCTCAAAAAACGTGAAATTATTCTTCTTACAAAGTCCGATCTTGTCAGACCGCAGGATCGGCCTCGGAAAGTTGAGGCATTAAAAAAGATAAATCCTGAGGTTTATAGCGTATCTATATATGATTTAGATGCCCTAAACATGCTGAAAAAGACGATCGCACAATTAGAAGCGGAAAAGTAGGCGTAAACAGATAAGAAAAATGGTCGCTGATGTCATAAACAAAAAGCTATAGCCCATATACTTGTCCATCTCGGACATTTCTGAGATATAGTTTCTTCTTGGATTTTTCATGAGAGCCTATTATATCATTTATGAGGCTATTTGTCCAGTTTGGGAGGCCTAAATGATGCAATCACTTTCTCAACGTCCTCAACTGTTTCAATATGCATGAGGGCATCTCTCATTTTCGCTGCCCCGTCAAATTTTTGTACATACCAAGCCAGATGTTTTCTCATGGGAAAAAGCTTTAGCCCGGTCCGATATTTTATAAAATATCGACAGTGTTCAATCATAACCGCAAATCTCTCATCCTGAGTAGGCATATGGTCACCAAAGATCCAAGGATTTCCTAAGGCTGCCCGGCCGATTAAAACTCCATCTACGTCGTATGTTTTTGTTTTTTCTCGTGCTTCCTGCATACTCTCTACGTCCCCGTTTCCCAAAAATTTAGTCTTTGTGCCTTTTGCCAAGGAGGCACCCAAAGCTATTTGTTCCCAATCTGCATGGCCTCTATACATTTGAGCAAGAGTTCGACCATGGAGAGTGATTGCATCAGGTTCTGCTTCAAGAAGTGCAGAGATCCACTCCGAGGTTATTGGTTTATCAATTCCGGTTCTGGTTTTAACGGTGACGGGAACTCTTCCATCCACTCCCTGTTTTGCTGCTTTTATTATTTCTTGGGCGAGAGCTGGCTCACTTATGAGCTTTGCTCCCCCTCCTTTTTTATAGATATTATTGTCAGGACAACCCATATTAATATCTACTCCATCAAAACCCAACTTACACACTATTTTTGCTGATTCGTAAAACGCTTTTGGCGTTTTGCCAAATAACTGTGCCACAATCGGAGTTTTTGTGGGGTGTCTCTGAAGGCTGCGAAACAGTCTTGTAGCTCCGTGCGCAATTCCTTCTGCAGGAACAAACTCGGTAAACAACACATCAGGTTTTCCGTATTTATCGGCAATCTCGCGAAATGCAGCATCGGTTATACCGTCCATCGGAGCAAGACCAATAATAGGTTTTGAGATATTAGTCCAATTAGACTTATTGGTCAAATTTGATGAAGTCATGTATTTAATTATATTATTTCCTCTTTCCGTTTCTTCACGAAGGAGATCCATTCCTCAACTACCTCAAAAATGAGCTTAAAAGGGGCCTCAATAAGAAAATCAAAAACAAAAATCAAAAAATTTAAACGTGCGAGTTCACCACTGAAAAACTTGCCCAAAGATAAAACAGGAACAAAGAAAAAATCAACAATTGGGGTAAATACACTTTCTTTCTCCTCAAGCCGAAACTGATTAACTATCTGTCGTATTCGATATGAGAAGAATGTAACAACGCTTACGAAGAAAATAAATATGCCCATACTGACCGCATTGAAGTTGAGCCGCACTAATCCTTTATAAATCAAAGTGAGGGTGATGATGAACGTCAATGAGTAAAAGATGGTAAAACCAAATATGAGAATAGGTCTTCTTTCTTTCGGTTTTTTTGGCATATATGAAATACTGGTTTCAAACGCATCATTTTTATCAATTATATTGATAATCCTTTTAAATATATTTCGGGTATTTTCCTCTCCCGGTATTTTGAAAAAAGAGACAATAATGAGCATAAGAATCGGAGGAAATATTGAGTTAATAATGATGGACGACATATTTACATCTCCATACAGATATCTTGAGACGGGCAATTCTAATATAAGGGCAAATATCATCTTGGTAAGAAAAATATATATGAAACTCCGGAGGGCAAGATTACGAACTCGGCTGCTAAGCTGTTGGTATTTCTCCCGGCAACTTAAATCAACCTCGGTCCATAACCTGTTTTTATCGCTGAGGATTGATGTAATTTTCTTAAACTTCTCCCTCATAATACTGAAAAGTATCAGAAAAGATGGGAGCTGTTTTCTCGTATAGCGTGAGAGATTTTCTACATAGGGACTTTTAAGGGTATCGTCAATTTTATTCGCGATAGCCGGGAATTTACCGGAAATCTCGGTTAGTTCCCGCTTTGTATGTTCCCGTATCGGTTTATAGAAGGTAATAAATAAATGATACCTCTGATATGATTTATCACTCTTTCTGAATACTTTCTCAATTGCTGCAAGAAAAAAAGTATTTTTTTGATCATCGCTCATCCCTTCTATCTTTATTTTTTTTCGGAGAACTTGGTAGATAAAAAAAGTAAAGCTTGAGTACTGGGAAGCATTTTCCGGGCTGAGTGTTTCCTCAATTTCACAGGTCATCATCTGGGTCAAAAATTCAGCC
>PFLF01000079.1 GCA_002784505.1 Candidatus Roizmanbacteria bacterium CG_4_10_14_0_8_um_filter_39_9 | reverse complement strand
TGAATGAAAAAAGCTTTCCTGCAGTCTTTACCACTTTCCCTTCCATCTCTCTTGTTTCATTGATCATCTGTTTCTTTTCATAGGAAGAAGGATACGGATCCCACCCTATTTCACGGATTTTCTCCAGTTTCTTGAGTCGTTCATCCCTCAGGTTTTGCGCGGTAGACATATTAGGTAATTATAATTCATCTGCCGCCGAAATAAAGCGGGTTAAGATATCAATGAGTTTTCGAATGGATTGGAGTGATACCCACTCATTTGCACCGTGTGCATTCCCTCCCTCTGGCCCAATCCCTAGAGTTGTGATTCCCCGTGCTCCAAAAATATTTTCATCTGCCACAGAGGAACGAAAATAGGGAAGTGGCTCTTTTTTAGTTACCTCAGTCACGCTCTTCTTTAGGAATTGTAAATAAGGATCGTTGTTTTCGATAGAGTACGGCTCCAAAAAAGGAGTTGCCCGTTGATGATATTGTATTGTGAAAGAAAAAACTGAGTTATATTTTTTCTCCAATTTTTGAGCGATAGATTGTAGCGTTTTAAGAATGCTTGCATGTGATTTGGGGGGAATGACTGAGCTATCCAACTGAAAGACAATTTTCTCCGGTATAGACATGCCAACAACATGTGATTCGACCGATCTCACAAAAACAAACTGTTTTTGGTCTGCAGTTTTCTTATACAGCGTATTAATACGCTGTAGCAAATCTGCATACACGAGATTTATGTCGTATCTTGGTTCATAAAAGGCAAAATGGCGCGATTTGGTGGAAATAGTTCCATCATACACAGCTCTCCCGATTCTTCCCGTCACGATTCCATGGAGGCCATGTTGGAATGCGGGCTCTGTTGAAATGACACAGGCCACATCATCCATGAAAGGCGATTTGATAAGAGTATGACCGCCCAAAGAAATATATTCTTCGTCAACACAGAAAACAATTTTGAGTTTAATATTCTTCGGATTACATCTTTGAAACGCACTAATATTTGCAAGTAAGCCCGCTTTCATATCCCACGCACCCAGGCCATATACTTTATCGCCAATGATGGTAAGTTTAAAAGGGTCTGTTTCCCAACCCTCAACGATGCCAACGGTATCAAAATGCGCATAGAGCAAAATGCTTGTTTTACCAGTTCCTTTCTCTGCGAGTACATTAAACCGTTCAGAGTCAATATATTGTCTCTCTACTTTATATCCAGAATTCTTTAAGAGCCTAACGACATATTCACCCATTTTTTGTTCATGGGGATATTCAGATTGTATTGAAACAAGTTTGGTGAGTTGATTAGTTATTTCCATATTTTGATAATAATTTAGATTTATTTATAAATGTTGGGTAAAAATTGTTATATCGATCACGGGCAGTCTCAATTTTTTCACCTCTATCAAGTATAGGTACATGTTGATTAAGCATGCCGCTTTCTCCATACCCAAAGTCTCTTCCAATTTGGGCTGCAAAAGTCCGGCCCTGATGTTTAGATGTCCTGAGAACACCTTTGGCACTCGCATTGCTTTCTCCAAAGATTATAAGCTCATTGGGTGAATTATGGTATTTTTTTGCAAGTTTTTGCAAAAGGATCGTTGAAACGGCACTATAAAGCCCCTTTCTCTCATGAACGACAAGAGTTGCTGCATCCGTAAGTTCAACCATATCTAGCGCACATGATTGATTCCTGTCAAACCTAATGCTTTCGGTTGCCATCTCTGCGATCCCCGCACTAACGATAACCCCATCCTTTTTTGCGACCGCAATCAGTCTATTTGGTGAATTGAGGAGTTCGACCACTTGGGCTTGCGACCATCCGAATGGTTGATACAAAGCAAATAGTTGCTGCACCTCTTTATTTGTATTCGTATAGACTTTATTTTTATCTATATGACGAAGCGTATATCCATTATTTTTAGCTGTTGCTATCATTTGTTCGGGGGTTCTTTCTTCCTCTGAAAGGGCATTCCTTACATTTTCTATGCAACTTTTATTTGTATTATCATCGGATTTTCTGTTGGGATGGTTTTTTCCAAAATATACAAGGGAAGTACAGGCAAACACATTGCCTACTCCTCCTTCAAGAGGGATAATTGCTTCAACCATTTCTTGCAACTCACCGGAATGAATTTGGAGGAATTCATTTGCGACAACAGCTCTTAAGGTTACTCTTGAATAGTTTTTTTTATCTTTTTCATCGTTCGTTTCTTCTCTTCCATTTGTAGTGAACCTATCTGATTCGACGAGTGAATTCCATTTCCACATAAATCTATCAAAGTGCGTTGGAGACAGAATTGCTTTTTTAAAGAATCCTTTTGCCCGATAATAATCTGTTTCTTTAGGAGGCCAGAACAGTCCGAGACTGCTTGTTTCCCCGGGTTGGCCCGGTGTAAGTAATGGCGTGTCCCCTCCATTTGATTCGCCTTTTTGTATTGTCATAGAGATTCAGTGTATTCCAATTCCTTCTAAATGCAATTTTTTTAACTATATTTACAAATTATGAATAATATGTTAAAATATTAACACTATGATAACGATAGGCGAGTTAGTAAACGAATATTTGAGAAACCATCCTTTTGTGGAACAAGCTATGGAGGATGAGCTCATTAATTATTCTTCACTTGCAAGACAAATTCGCCCCCTTTTTGAAAAAAAACTCATGAAAAGAATAGAAGTATCTGCGGTGGGTATGGCACTTCGCAGGTCTGCTCGTTCTTTACAAAAAAGGAAACAAGTCTACCCGGTAGTCCGACCTGAAGAACTCATAGTCCGTTCTGGAATAGTTGAATATACATTTGAAAAATCAGAGACGATCTCAACTGCTGTGGCATCTTTTTTACACTCCATTGCTCGGGAAAAAAAATATTTCTCTGTTGTTACAGAGGGTGTTTTTGAAGTAGCGGTTATTATGAGTAAACAGTATGAAGATATTGCAAAAAACATGTTTAAAAAAGAAGTCGTGATAGCTCGCCAACAAAATATATCAGCAATCACGTTGCGATTGCCAACAAATAATGTAGTGATTCCTGGTGTATATAATCGATTTTTACAAAAACTTGCATGGGAAAATATAAATATTGTTGACGTTGTTTCAACTCTTACTGAGTTCACCATTCTTCTTTCTGAAAGTGATGTAGATCGAGCGTTTACGCTATTGAAAGAATAATGTAGGGTATTGGTCCACCGGGAGTTATCACTTCCACCTTATCGTTGACTCTTTTTCCGATAAGTGCCGCTC
>PFLF01000024.1:4532-14022 GCA_002784505.1 Candidatus Roizmanbacteria bacterium CG_4_10_14_0_8_um_filter_39_9 | reverse complement strand
TTATTCTTTTGAAAAGTGAAGGAACAAACTGACCTCCTGCCTCAATTAATACTTTAAGAGAAGGCATTTCTTCTTCGGCAGCCAACTCACCGGTATGGATTGCCTTTATTTTTTGGCCTTCATCAAGCAATGTTTTCCAGTGTATTTCATCAACCCGAGGGTTGATAACAATATCTGCTTTTTTTACCTCGTAGAGGGCGATATTATGTGTCATGATGCTAAACGCATGGCGTGCTACCTGAAACAGATTAAGCTTGTCAGAGACATTTTCAGAAAAATAATGCTTATTAAGATTTACTCCAACAGTAATGTCAGCACCCATTTTTTTAACTGCTTCAACAGGTACCGGACTGGTAACTCCCCCGTCTATCAAACATTTTCCATCAATATTGACTGGTTTGAAAAGCATAGGGATTGCAAAGCTGGCCATCACCGCTTTTGAAACAGGCCCCTCACTAATCATCACCGATTGCCCGGTCGCAAGATCAACGGAAATTGCAGAAAATGGCAAACTAAGTTGATCAAACTGAAGACTTGTCCCTAAATATCCTTCAACAAATACCTGTGCTTTTCTTCCCTGTAGGATTCCTTGGACAAGAGATGGGTCAGCCAATAGAGACAGGACTTCCCACCAGTTTTTTTTAACAATATACTCCTCAACCTCAGCAATGTTTTTCGACTTTGCATAAAATGCACCGACTATCGCCCCGGCGCTTGTTCCCGCGATATAATCAATAGGGATATGGTGCTCTTCACATTTTTTGATGACTCCAATGTGGGCGAGCCCTTTGGGTCCACCACCTCCCAGAGCAAATCCAACAGTCGGAGATTGTTTAAATAAGTTAAATGACATATCTCACTTTTATAATAGCACACCAACAGCTTCGCAACATTTGCTTTAGTTTAACAGTATACTAAAGCAAATAAAGATCGCTTGCAAAATCCGGTTATAATTATGTATAGTGAATGTTCTATGGATACATCAAAAAATCAAAAAAATAATGTTGAGGATGCGGAAATTGTCGAACAGTCAGGCCCTACAAGTTCACTGAGCCTGATTGAGTTAACTACGATTATCAATCGTTATATTGGTGATATGGACAAGGTCAAAAACACGCTCAAGGAAAAAAACAGCATATTTAAGGACACATTTGAAAATGATGCCGAGTATCATGAATTAAATCTGAAAGTGAAAGAAATCAACAAGGTTAAAAACGGTGCAAAACAGCGGATTTTAAAAACTCCTGCAATGGAAGCACTTACTGCCCAAATTAATGAGCAAAAATCAGAACTCAAAGACATGCAGGATATGATGAGCGGATATTTGGAGCAGTATCAAAAAGTATCAGGGACTAATATAATTGAAACAGAAAACGGTGACATTAGAGAAATTGTTCCGGTCTATAGACTGGTGAAGCGAAAAATATAATCAGTTGCACGATTTCCACAGACCTTTGTTTTCTTCACGAGCAACTCTTGCCGCTTCAATAAATTGCTTGGAATACATGACGTCGGGAGGAAAAGTTGATGCAACCGCATACCCCTCACGAACAAGATAATCATTTACGAATAGACCTGCCGAATCTGTTGCATTTTCATTGACTATCCAGACGTAGCGAAGCAGTCTGCCGTAACGATCTGTTTCCGAAACATCTTTTTGCATCCTGATAAGCTTTCCGTCGACCAACTCCTTATTTTTCTGAGAGGCCTCAAGTCCATAGCACTGTACTCCTTTTGCCGGGTGTTTAGTTTCCGGAGTATCAATACCAATATAGCGAACATGTTTATTTCCCTCAATAATGATAGTATCTCCGTCAATGACGGATGTTACTCGGACCTCAAAAAATGAGTTAAGTTTTTTTGGAGCTGTCGGGGAGGGGACTGCTTTTTTTTCGAACTTCAGTGTATTGGGATTAAAGGTAACTGCCCCGGAATACAATAAGAAACCTGCAACAATCAGGGACGAGAGAAAAGACCAATTCTTTTTTAATTTCATTTGACTCAATTATAATATATTTATCTATGCCACAAAAAATCATTATTATTCGCCATGGCGAAACGGATTCAAACAGAAAACGAATAGTGCAGGGGCATCTCGACATTCCCCTTAATGATAAAGGCATCAGTCAGGCACAAAGTGCCGCATTACAGCTAAAAGAACATCATATCGATGTTATATTTTCGTCAGACTTGTTGCGTGCCTATACTACCGCAGAGCATACTGCAAAACATCATGATTTACCAATTCAAAAAACATCCCTGCTCCGAGAGCGGCACTACGGATCACTACAAGGTGTATCCTTTGCAATGGTTGCAAAAAAGGCGAATGCAGAGTTTGTTCATTTTTCTCAGGTGGTCCGCGGGAGAGAAAAAGAATATGGTGCGGAAAGCGATGAAGAGATGATGGAGCGGATCCGTAAATTCCAAACCTATTTAGACAATCATAAAAATAAAACGGTAGCTATATTTACTCATGGGGGTCTTATCGCCCTCTTATTAAGGCACTTTCTGTATCTTACGGCAGTAGAGGTAGATAAAATGAGTTTTCCCAACGCCTCACCCATTATTTTGATGAAAAAAGGGGAGAGGTATGAGATTGAAAAATAAATTTTATTACTTTACCGTCACGCTCTTGGCTAGATTCCGTGGCTTATCCGGATCGGCTCCCCGTCCGACTCCCAGATAGTACCCCAGAAGTTGCCCAACTATGACATTTGGGAAAATAGTCAAATCTCCTGCATCGGGAGTTTTTATAAGAGAATCAAATTCGAGTGACTCGTACGGTGCGATCCCGACGATATGTCCGCCGCGAGCTTTGAGTTCTGCTGCACTTGAAAGCACCTCATGCTTTACTCTGTCGTTACTTGACAGGACAAAACAAGGAGTTCCTTTTTGAATAAGAGTTATTACTCCATGTTTCAGTTCACCTGCCGCAAACGGTTCGGCATGGATATAGCTTGCCTCTTTTATTTTAAGTGCAAACTCCATGGTAGCCGGGTAGTTTAAATGTTTCCCAACCAGATACATGTCTTCATGATCCATCAGTGTTTTGGCAAGTTCGACAACTTGTTTCTGCAATTTAACATCAAGCCATTTTTCCAAAGCGTTGCCCAGATCTGTAAGATTCTGCTGCGCTTTAGCAATGGTGCCGTCTACTGCATGTGAGAGGAGGTACAACGTTGCCAGTTGTGAAGTAAATGCCTTAGTTGATACAACTGCTATTTCAGGACCTGCGCCGACAGGAATGGTAATATCAGCGAGTCTCTCAAGAGTTGATCCCCGAGCATTCACGAGTGCAACTAATGTTGCCCCATTTTTTTTTGCAGCTTTTGCGGCAATAAGTGTGTCGGCCGTTTCACCACTTTGGGAAATGGCAATAAACACGGTGTCACTGTTGCAGAACTGTGCAAAAGGTAAAAATTCATAGGCACCATATGACTCGGCATGGATCCCTCCCTGTGCAAAAAAATATTTTGCAGCAAGAGCACAGTATGATGCGGTCCCACAGGCTGCAAGAACAATTTTTTTTCCAGCTCGTATCAATGCTGCCGTTTTCTCTATTTCCACCAGATTAATCTGGGCTGTCTTTGGTATGGTTTTTTTTTGCTCCATGATCTCCTTCAGGAGAAAATGAGGGTATCCACCCTTTTCAGCGTCTTCTACTTTCCAGTCAAGAACCGACCAAGAAAATTTCTTCTCAGACCCTGAGTCAGTGTTATAAAGTAGAATGCTTTTTTTGGTAAGAATCACACTTTCTCCATCAATGAGAAAATGTACGTTATTAGTAAATTTAAGAAATGCTGGTACATCCGATGCTACATATGCGTCCGCGACTCCCATGCCAACAACAAGGGGAGAGCCGTTTCGGCAGGCGATAATCGTTTCAGATTTCCCATGTAAAACGGCGATGGCATTTGATCCGACAAGCTCTTTAAAAGTTCCAAAAACTGCTTTTTTTAATGACTGGTTTTTCAGTTTTTCTTCGATTAAGTGTGCGATGATTTCGGTGTCTGTTTCAGATATAAATGTATGGCCCTGCTCAAGGAGCTTTACTTTCAACTCCTGATAATTTTCAACAATTCCATTATGCAAGACTGCAATTTTTTTTGTGCAGTCAAGGTGAGGGTGCGCATTAGCATCCGTTACGCCTCCATGGGTTGCCCAACGGGTATGACCAATGGCAATAGTCCCTTGAGGAAGTGAGGTTTGAGCCAGCCCTATTTTTCCGACATGCTTCTCAACCAACAAAGAATCGGAGGAGCCGGGTTTTATGGCAATGCCCCATGAGTCATATCCACGGTACTCTAATTTTTTAAGCCCAGTCAAAATAGTTTGAGCTGCCTCGTTTGTTTGATCGTTAATGACGCCAAATATGCCACACATAAGAATATAGGTCAAAAAGCAAAGGTCAAAAGTCAAAACTTACGACCCATACAAAATTAATAATGGAGCTCAAAGGAGACGTGTCTGTTTTGATACTTTCTTTGTTCTCCAAATTACTTAGGAGTTTTAAAAAGTGTCTTAAAGTCTACAGTCATGACTTGAGGGTTTCCGTAGATACTCCTCGGCGTTTTCGCCGGGGTCCGATTTCAGGTACCATTCGGTACCTGATCCCTCTCCTCGTATTCCCCTCCGAATCGGAGGGGGCCTTACGCTCGTTTTAATAATACATCTACCAAATTAAGCCAGTATAAGCATATCAAAATGAAGGCAAAAAATCAATTATTTGCGAGGTACACAGCAAACAGGGTTTTGCTTCGTACAAGATTTAGGATCGTATGGGACTCTTGGAGAAATATATTTTTTTCCATTGATATTCATCCTTGTGCAAGACTTGGGCAGGCATATACCTCCCACTTTTCGTGAAGTACAGTAAGCCCCGTTATCCACCGCCTTTGTCTGCTGAAGAAAATTATTTATATACATCCAACTGAAAACTAACGGAAAAAAGATAAGAAGCATCACTAAAACGACACGCAGATATATTTTAGGAATACAAAATTTATTTATATTTTCGCTTGTTTCCATGTAGATATATACTATTCCTTTGGGCGATGCTTGTCAATTTTATGCCTTTTGAAATATAATAATCCGGAAAGAAGGACCAGACTCCATCCTCCCAGCGGGAACATAATGGGAAAAAGCCTTAATGTAAAAACATTAACAATTCGCCTTACAAAATTATGTTCCTGTACTGTAATTAATGCATTAAGAGTCTGCTCTCTTAGTCCCTCCACAATGTGCTTATTGTATTCAAATCCGAAAAGAAGCAGACTGAAACCAACCAGAAGCAGGACCGACTTGCGTGAAGGCCTGAACAGGGAAAGACCGACGGCAAAGACGATGCCCATGAAATAAAATAAAGCCAAGGCATTATGTGTTACTGTAAAGAAAACGGCATAAAAAATATTTTGTTTTAAATCAGGATTTATCATACTAAAATAAACTTAGTTGAGATTTTTCCTTTATAACCTTCGGCTTCTTTTCTTGAGGGACTTCACCTTGTTTCCGTTCAAAAATCCGCTTAATGATCGAGCTCATTTCAAATCCGGTAAGGTATGCCTTCAGCTCATCATTGAACCAAACAAATTCGGCTCCCTTTATATCAAATTCAAGAGGGACATCGGTAATAATTGTTGCTAGCTGATGGGCGAGTTCAACATCTTCTACATGTTCTTTTAGAATTGTTTTTACTTTTCCCTCTGGAAGAGTTTCGAGTTTTGACAGAAGATTGTCTACCGTTTCAAATTGTGCCAGTAATTTTGCAGCCGTTTTCGGGCCGATTCCCTTTGCTCCAATGTAGTTATCGGAAGGATCGCCCGCTAGCGCTTTATAGTCAGGGATCTGGTGAGGAGACACTCCCAATTTTTCTTTTACATCCCTCGGTGAATATATGTGCGTTTTTGAAAAACCTATTTGAGGAGTCACAATGAAGACCTTCTCTTCCACCAGTTGCATGATATCCTTATCACCCGACAGAATAAAGACAGTAATACCGTTATTTTTGTAGTGATGCGTTATCGTCCCAATCACATCATCCGCCTCAAACCCGTCTTTTTCAATGTGAAAAATATGGGCAGCATCAAGCGCTCTCTTTACAAATGGGATCTGCGTAATAAAGTCATCATCAACCTTTGGTCGCTGTGCTTGATAAGACTCAAGCAGTTTATTTCTGAAGGTTTGAACCGGAGTATCAAAACAAACGGTTACGTGTGTCGGTTGAAAATCAACTATTGATTTATAGAGGATTGATAAAAAGCCATACAATACATTGGTTGGGATTTCTTTTGAGGTTCTAAAAGGGGGAATAGCATGATATGCGCGGTGCATGAGCGCATTTCCGTCAACCAGCAATAATTTAGACATGTATAAATTATACCTGAGTCATGGCGAGTGATGAAACCGATTCTTTTTTGCCAACAATAAGCTCAAACTCGTCTTGGTCCAGCCCCTCCTTCACGAGAAGCTCCTTTGCTACCTTATCAAGGAGTGAGTGCTTTTCCTTTAGGGTCAGCTCAGCTTTGTCATATGCCGTATCAAGCATTTTTCGTACCTCAGAATCGATCTTCCCTAGAATATCCTGGGAAACAGTATTTTGCTCATAATATGATCTGCCCCATTCGGTTATGTCCATATTGGGGCCATAGTTAACGGGTCCAAGTTCACTCATACCATATTCGATCACCATGGCTCGTGCAATACGGGTTGCTTGGTCAAAATCATTGGATGCGCCAGTTGTCACCTCATCAAAAATAAGTTTCTCTGCGGCGCGTCCACCCATCATCACCGCCATTTCTTCAATCAGATGTGTCTTCGTTTCATGTAACTTATCTTTTGCGGGAGGAATAAGAGTATATCCGAGAGCCATTCCGCGTGAAACTATTGAGATGCGATGAACCGGATCTGTGTGAGGAAGGAAATGACTAACGATTGCATGTCCTGCTTCATGATACGCTGTTAATTTTTTATCCATTTCAGTCTGCATTCTTTTTTTTGCAGGACCAAGCTTCACTTTTGTTGCCGCCTCTTCAATATCTGCCATGTTTATCTGGGTCTTTGCATTGTGGGCGGCATAAATTGCGGCTTCATTAAGCATATTTTCAAGGTCAGCTCCCGAAAATCCAACGGTTCTTTTGGCAACCTTCACCCAATCAACATCGGGTGCAAACGGTTTGCCCTTGGCGTGAATCTTAATGATGGCCGTTCTTCCCTCAACGTCGGGATAATCAACGATAATCCGTCTGTCAAACCGACCCGGACGGATGAGTGCTGAGTCAAGCAGATCGCCTCTATTAGTTGCCGCAATGACAACAACCTGCTCAGTTGGAGCAAATCCGTCCATTTCAACTAAAATCTGATTCAGCGTTTGTTCCCGTTCATCGTGGGACGGCATACCTCCGGACGAGCGGGTTCTGCCTATAGCGTCAATTTCATCAATGAAGATAATAGAAGGGGCGCTTTTTTTTGCGGTTTGAAAAAGATCACGTGTTCGAGCAGCCCCAATTCCGACAAGCATCTCCATGAATTCAGAACCCGCAATTGAGAAAAAAGGAGTATTTGCTTCGCCAGCTACCGCTTTTGCTAGAAGTGTTTTACCGCAGCCGGATGGACCAATGAGCATAACCCCTTTTGGAGTACGGGCACCTAATTTTTTATATTTTTCCGGGTGCTTCAGAAAATCAACAACCTCTTCAAGCTCCTTTTTTGCTTCATCAACTCCTGCAACATCTTTGAATGTTATTTGAGGCATATCTTTGTTAAATCGTTTTGTTTTTGCCTGGCCGAATGAAAATACCGAGTCCTGCGCGCCCCGTGCTTGTCTGAACAAAAATATAAAGAATCCAACCATAAGAATGGTGGGAAGTATGTTACTGAGAAAGTTCATAACCCCATTTGAGCTTTGTGTGTCTTTGATAGTAATAGGAGTCGCGGTAGTATTGACCCCCGCGTTTTTCAGTGTAGCCATGAAGCTTTCAGACGGTTCTTTGTAGGCAACACCCAACGCATCATTTTTATAGTAGATCAGCATTTTTGTGTCAATGACTTCAATTTTTTTTACTTTTCCGTCCTTAACTTCCTGAACAACCGTGGTAATAGATTTTTCCGGTATTGTTTGTTTCATTTCTTTTGAAATTGAGCTGATGGCAAACAGGAGAAAAAGAACGCCAAAGAATATAAAAAAGGTATTTTTTAAATCGAGATTGAAGTTGAACTGTGCTACTTTCTTAAAATCATTTTTTTTTAGCGGCTTGGACTGTTTTTTATTTATCATGGGTACATTTTAGCAGATTTTTGGTAAAATTGCCGTATCATGAAGACCCTTTCTCTTTCTGACAATTGGCTTGTCACATCAATCAAGATCTTAAGTTCTGGAGGGATCGTCATTTTTCCCTCAGATACCGTATATGGTGCACTTGTTGATGCAACAAACAATAAAGCGGTGGAAAAGCTGATCCGATTCAAAAGCCGTCCGCCGGGTAAACCAATTTCGGTATTTGTTGACTCATTCTCCATGCTTGCGAAGTATGCCAAACTAACTGCTTCTCAAAATGAAACTTTGAATGAGCTGTTGCCTGGACCTTTTACTGTCATTCTAGACTCCAAATACATCGTTAATTCAATGCTTGAGTCAGAAAAGGGAACGCTTGGCCTCAGATTTCCCACATTTGAACCAATTATCCGATTGGTCAATGAGTTTGAAAAGCCACTTTCCGCAACTTCAGCCAATATGTCCGGGCACTCTCCCCATTACTCAGTGCAATCACTCCTTAAAGATTTTTCTCAGACAAAAAAAGATTTAGTTGATTTAATAGTTGATGCGGGTGAACTTCCCCGCAACAAGCCGTCAACCATCATTGACCTTACCTCAAGCGAAATCAAACTATTACGGCAGGGGGACATTCTCTTGTCGAATCAGAAGACATTCATTTCAAAGAGCGCATCTCAGACGCAAAAAATTGCCCAACATCTGATAACAAAATATGCGTCTTTTGCATCAATAAAACCACTCATCATCATCTTACAGGGTCCCATGGGTGCGGGAAAAACACAGTTTGTGAAAGGAGTCGGGTCCTATCTTGGGATATCTGACATCGTCTCACCGACCTTCGTTGTTTATTATGAATACCCGGTCAACAAATCCGGAATAAAGAATCTTATACACGTCGATTTATTTGATATACAGGAAAGTGAAGAGTTTAATCATTTGGGACTGGGCCACTATCTAAAACCGGGGCATGTGTGGTGTATTGAATGGGGAGAAAAATCAGGCCCCATAATCGAAAAGTTAAAACAGGAAGCGTATGTTATCGATATAACAATTTCATATCAAGGGAATGATGAACGGTCCCTGATAATTGACACACACATATATGATCATATTATCAATTGACACATCGTGTGACGAAACTTCGGTTGCGGTGACCCAAGGACGGCATGTCCTTTCAAACGTCATCTATTCGCAGGTATTACTTCATAAAAAATGGGGGGG
>PFLF01000024.1:0-4453 GCA_002784505.1 Candidatus Roizmanbacteria bacterium CG_4_10_14_0_8_um_filter_39_9 | reverse complement strand
CGCTGCTACAAAAAAAACCTTATTAGCAAACTCGCGTCCCGAAAGATCGGGACCGAAGATTTTTCTCCTTCCCTCGAAAATCGAGGGGCACAGAAAAATCTCCTCGCTCAAACACATGCTAATAAAAGTTTTTTTCTTTGTAGCGCATTTCAGTACATTGACGCTATTGCGGTTACACAAGGGCCGGGGTTGGCAATGGCACTTGAAGTGGGAATTAGAAAAGCAAAAGAGCTATGTGAAACATATCATAAAAAACTCATTCCGGTAAATCATCTCGAAGGACATATTTATTCACCGTTTGTGGAAAATAGAGAAGGCAATCCGAATATTAAATTTAACTATCCGTATCTTACCATTGTTATTTCTGGAGGACACACAGAAATTGTTAAATTATCAGGTCCCGCCGAGTATGAAATTCTAGGCGAAACGGTTGATGATGCGGCAGGAGAAGCGCTTGATAAGGCCGCGAAAATGTTGGGGCTCGGATACCCGGGAGGAGCAGTAATTGAGAGGTTGGCTAGCGAAGTTGGCAATAAAGATTTTTATGCATTTCCCCGCCCCATGCTTTATACGAAAGACCTTCAGTTTTCTTTTTCAGGAATAAAAACCTCACTCTACTATTTTCTTAGGGATTTAAACGAAGAAGATAAGAGTACTCATTTGAAAGAAATAGTAAGTTCATATCAAGAGGCAGTATTTGAAACTCTTTTAAAAAAAGCCAGAAAGGCAATAAAACAAACGGGAATTAGAAGCCTAGTCGTTGGGGGGGGAGTCATTGCAAATCAATATTTGCGAAGAAGATTCCGAAAACTAGTCAAAGAGTCAGATGGATCCGTATTGTTTCCGTCTTATCCATACCTCACGGGTGATAATGCGGCAATGATCGGCGTCGCTGCATGGGTAAAAGCCGAAAGAGGTGAGTTTGCGAAAGATCTTTCCCTCATTGACCGCATTCCGAGAATGAGACTATCTCAAACTTCAAAATAATACATCTACCCGATTTTTATCAAGACCACCCCAAGTAACATTATTAAACCTCCAATCCATACACCTTTTTTTGGTTTATCTTTAAAGAGCAACCACCCGAATATTAAAACAAAAAATACCTCAAGTTTTTTTACTCCGGAAACCAACGCAAGAGGCCCCTCTGTTATGCCGTACAAATAAAATATTGAGACTAAATAAAACATAATCCCACCAAAAAAGAGTATCCAAAAATTATTTTTTAAATCATGTACCCAATTTCGATCGTCTTTTTGAATATAAACACCTATGAGTATTGAAGTCAAAACATTTGTCAATAAAAGGTAAAACGACTGGTTCACGTTTATCATATGATTGAGCGAAACCTTATCTATTGCAGAGGCCAAAACCATTAAAGAAAACGCAATCAAATACATTCGGGCGCCCCAATCGGTGAACAGCAACTTAAATGGGCGAAAAAAATCTTCCTTTGCCTCTTCAATTTTTAAAAAATACCCACCCACCACAATCAACAACAATCCAAAAATAGAAATAGCATTGAGCTTTTCAGAAAAAAGAATAAGACCGAGAATATATTGGATCAATACTCCAAATAAGGAGAGGGGTATGATCTCTGACATGAGATTACTCTTCAAAGATTTAAGAGACAGTGTTTTTCCAAATCCATAAACTAAAACAGATGCAATACTTGCGATCCAAAATATGCCGTTAACTTTCGGAATGCCATCTTTAAGCGCAGGATATACAAGCAAAGGAATTGAAAATACAAACAGAGACCATGAAACAAGTGCGGGGTTAATCTTATTTAACGCCTTTTTGTTTAGAATTACCGATACACCTGAGGCTAGTGCTGACAGGATTACATACCAAAACCACATATAACTTGTCATTTTAACAGAAAAATGTTTTTATAACCCACAATTGATTGACAGAAAGTTTTCGAACTGTCATAATGAAATCATGAAGAGACAGCTGATTGTTTTGTGCTTGTTAATTTTACTTCTCGGTTTTCCCTACGTAGCTGGTGCTCAAAACGAAGAGGGCGGACTTGCTTCTATGGCGTCGCAAAATGAAATGAGATCGTGTTTAAAGAGGGTTGGGGGGGAAATCGGGGGACATGAGAGCTCTGCAAAAATGCTTTTGGCAGGAGCCACTCTTCATCTTCAGGGCGACTGTCTTTCGAATGCGGGGTGTGAAATATGGAGATATAACAGTGAGAATGACGATTACGATGTAACAAAAAAAGAACTAGATGCATGTAAAAACGGGACTAAAACAAACAACTGTGACTCTGAGCATATTCAGCATCTTGAAGAAGAGCTTAAAAAACAAGTACGTCCTGACGAAACATACGATGGGGTTAAAGAATTTGTAATAAATAATGGTACCAGTTTCGGAACCGGTCCAAACGGATTTCCAATGGTGCCAACCGGAAAGGTCGATATCAATGTCACCGATAATTTTGCAGGTCACGTAACATATAGTTACTATGCCGTTGGTGAGCCAAATGCGGTAGCATTAACCCAGCCTGCTGGAGGTGGATCAACAAATGAAGCCGGTAGTGATAAAACACAAATCCAAGGTACATTTGGACTCGACACTATTACCGCCGCCCCAACTGAAGAATCAGAGAATAATAACTGCATAACACTGTACTGGGATCCGTTCGGCCGGGTATTTGATTCTGTCTCGCTTGATCCGATTCCGGGGGTCGATGTGGTTCTTATCGACAATGCCACAGGAAAACCAGCGGTAATTCAACCCCCTTCAAAAAATTGGACTACCACCAAAACAGACAATGGTGTATATAATATTTTGACCGACCATGCCGGAGACTATCAACTTAATATTACTCCCCCTCCGTCGCATACGTTTACCCGTCAGGTGAATATTGCTGCCACATATTCGACCGTATATTCGGAAATCTATCTTCCGGGGGATGTGTTTTATGAGGAGCCGATGCCCGCGGTTATTCCTCCCAATTTTGACTATTCAAAATATCATCATGATATTCCAATTCTTCCCGTGGGAAAGCCTTATATTGCCGATCCTTTCGATGTGTTTGTTATAAGGTCGTCGGTTCGTTCGGCAGACTTAGGCTCAATGATTAATTATTCAGGAAAAGCAACATTTCCTCGCGCAAGGGTGTGTATGGTAGGATTTGAATCGAAACGGACTTATGGGGATTGTGTTAATGCTGAAAAATATGGTGCATTCTCATTCAATCTTGCTAAAACCGACTCCCCAATAGAAAAAATCATGTTTGTTGCTCAAAGAGTAGATTTAACCAAACCGCTGGCAAAAACGAATGCAATTAACCTAAGCAAACTAGATGTATCTGATCCGTATCTGGCGACAGTTGAGCCAATTCTTCCATATATTGAAGGAACTGCAGCAGATCTAAATGGCCTTCCGCTTTCCAATGCGGTGGTGAGAATCAGGCTAAAGGCAGGTAAACGGATTGTTTTTGAAACCAAGGCAAATGCAAAAGGATACTTTAAAATCGAAAGCAAAGGACTTCCATTCCTGAATTACTATTTGGAGTTTACATCGCCAAGTCTATCAACCCCCCTGATTCAATCTACATCTGAATTCGTGCAGAAAAACAAAAAATATTATGGAAATAAAAACGGTGGATCGAATGCATCGAAGAGTAGCAAAGCTAATAATAAATCAACAGATACATTCAATCCAGATACACCGGGATCAAATGTCCAGGCATCGACAAATACCTTCTCTTTTACTAAATTGCTCATTACCGGGATAATTATGCTCCTACTGGTTGTCGTTTTAATAGCTGTTTTTATTTACATAAAAAAGCGCGATCCTACACCTCAGACATTTTCTGAATGATAAATAACATCACTTACGGCTTGCATTTTTTATCTGCAACTATTACAATATGGGTATATGTTCACACTCAGTAAACAAACAGACTATGCCCTTATCATCATTTCTCAGCTGCGGGAGGCAAGTGATGATTTTATTCCGTTGTCTCGCTTAGTTGATAATACCAATCTCCCTCAACGTTTTTTAGCACGTATTGCAGCGACCCTTGTGACGCACAGGATATTAATAAGCCGTGAGGGGCGGGTTGGCGGATATAAGCTATCGCAAACTGTGGATACCATTTCCTTATTTGATTTTTTAAAGATATTCGAGTCCCGGTTGGATTTTTTGCAATGTGAGAAACGTGGGTATAAATGCAAATTTGAAAAAGTATGTAAGCACAGACACGGGGTACAGGAAAAACTTAATGCAGTAGTGATGAAGCAATTGAAGGCAACCAAGTTAATCGATTTATTTTAGTTGTTAACCACACATTTGTTTTCTATGCTACATATTGAACACCTTGCCGTTTGGGTTGGGAAAAAGAAGATCCTTCGTGATTTTTGCTACACTTTTGAAAAAAATAAAACCTATATCATTATGGGTCCAAATGGTTCGGGAAAATCTACCTTAGCAAACG
>PFLF01000029.1:1073-3238 GCA_002784505.1 Candidatus Roizmanbacteria bacterium CG_4_10_14_0_8_um_filter_39_9 | reverse complement strand
CCGTAGACCCTAATACAACTATATTTTTCATAAATTCTTTGGAAGAGAAAATATTGCTGCTTCCTTCGCTGTTTCCATGTACTCAATAACGGTATTGTTATTCGATAGAAAATCAATAACTCCTCTCACTAATTTTTCTGGTACCGAGGCCCCTGCAGTGATACCTATTTCCTGCACGTTTTTAAGCCATTCAGGATCTATATCTGTCTCATCATCAATAAGATATGCTTTTGCACCTGTTTTTTCCGCAACTTCTCTTAATTTGTTACTATTTGAGCTTGCTTTTGATCCTATAACCAGAATGAGTTTTGCTTTTTTTGCTAATATTTTTACGGCATTTTGCCTGTTTTGGGTTGCATAACAAATATCAAGGGCTGGAGGAAGAATTGAATGAGGATATTTTTTCTGTATAGCGCCCACAACTCCTTTAATGTCATCTAGACTAAGCGTTGTCTGAGTTAAGATAACTATTTTTTTCTGAGGGGGAATTAAGAGATGCCCCACATCATTTACTGAATCAACTTGTGTAATTGAATCCTCGGAAACTTCACCCATAACACCTATTCCTTCCGCGTGGCCTTTGTACCCTATATAGATGATATGATAGCCTTCACCGGCATATCGCTTTGCCTCAAGATGAACTTTTGTTACTAAGGGACATGTGGCGTCATACAGTGTTAGTTTATTGTTATGAGCCTTAATATATAACTCAGGCGGACTCCCATGAGCACTAAAAACTACTACAGACCGAGGTGGCACTTTGTCGATATCTTCAACGAATATGACTCCTTTTTTTTCGAAATCTTTTACTACATGGACATTGTGAACAATATGATGTCTCACATAAACAGGTCTTCCGTGCTTATGAAGAACTTTCTCAACAGTGTCAATCGCCCGAGCAACTCCTGCACAAAACCCGTGAGGTGACACAACATATATCTTATTAATATCCATATATATATTAATAGTCGTGCCTAAAAGCTAAATCATTCGCCTCACAAAAAAGGGATCCGAAAGATTTTGAGATAGTATAAAAGAAGCGAGAGCGGAACAAAGATAACCAGGTACAGAAGCATCATATAGATGATGCGGTACAGACCCAACTTACTTGAGAAACGGAGGGCAAAATAGACAAGTATGAGCTTCCAAACCAACAAACTAATTGAGTATGCGATAAAAATGATACTAAACCCTTGCCCTAAGATTGACATTGTGCGGGGGGGTGGCAACAAAATAAACAAAATAATGTTGGTGATGAACCAAAAAAAAGTTGGGATCAGTGTATAACTAAACGTAATAAAAAATGGAGTTTTTTTTATTTCCTGATTGAAACCATGAGAAATGTAGTAAAAAAAATAGGCCGTTACATAAAAAACCAATATAAACGCTCCACATGAGATAATCCCCATGGCGACCGACTTTCGAAGGTATCCGGCAACAATGAGATAGAGAAAAGAAGACAGAAAGAGGAGGATAGACTCTGTTTTATCTCCTCTCAGGCTGATTTCCCTCATTGTCTTGTATGGCGTCAAAATAAGATGCAACGTTCGTTTCAAAATAAGGAAACTGGATGAAAAAATATTTATGAATAGATTATTAAAATCCATACTGGAGAATGCTGGTCAAACGAACAATGATATATCCTGAAGCCATATAAAGTAAAAATGCAAAGATGATTGATGCCGGAATCACTACCAGAAACGGCATGTTTTTAAAATAAATATTTATCCGCCGGTACCCTTTAGTCAGCGCCGGATGGCCCAGATCATTGGGAGCAATGCTATAGACCTCATTCATTTTCCGCTTGAGTTCAAACAGATTAGATTTCATAGACGCCAAAGACTTTTATAAAAGCGGCCCGTGCGCGAAATAGGATACTCTCCGTTGACTTAAAACTCAGTGATAGTTTTTGCGCAATATCCCGAACCTTATATCCTTCTATATATTTAAGTCGCAAGACCACCCGATAATCATTCGGAAGGGATTTTATTGTTTGGCGAATTTTTTCGCTCAATTCGCTCTTACTTAGCTCATCATCAAACAAAACTGAGGCTGCCTTTTCAACAACAACCTGAGGAAGGGCTGAGAATAAAACCTTCTTCATTTTTTTCTTCCGGATATAATCTATTATTTTGTGGCGGGCTATCGTAAATAGATATGTTTTG
>PFLF01000029.1:0-829 GCA_002784505.1 Candidatus Roizmanbacteria bacterium CG_4_10_14_0_8_um_filter_39_9 | reverse complement strand
TTACCCGTTAGGATATAAGCTGCATTATTGTAGATAACTATATCGCTGCCTTTTTTCAGACTTTCGGATAGTATCTGTTTCTCATATACTCCCTCTTTGGTAAAAAGGTAAATAGCTCCTTCTTCTTTGCTCCACAGGTATATATGTTCTACATCTTTGCCGGTGAGAATCTTTGTTATACGTATTCCTTCACTCGGCAGTTGCAGACTGAAATCTTCGCGTGAGCCGGATAAGTATTTATACACGTTTGAGTCCGCGGCAACATAGACCGCAGCGTCTATTGCAAAAGATGTCGCTGACTCAAGGCCGGGAATGGTTGCGGATTTAAAATATGAAACTTTTCCGGAAAAACCTGAGTCGGTAACTGAGTATTTATATATGGATCCCTTCCCCACATCAAGAAGATAGATGTTGCCGTTATATACCTGCATGTCAACAATATTCCCCCATTCTTTGTCACTTTCCACTACCCGTTTGACGGCCTTGTCTTGGAGTTCATAGACGCCAGCACCTTGTTTGTAAACATAAATTTTACCGGAATACCCGGTAATGATGTCAGCATTCACAAACTCCGGAGCAATTTTCCTGATAAGCGATTTTTTATCCAAAGAAAATGTATATGCCTTTCCTGTCTTATTCAATATAAATGAAACATTTTCGAATAAGCTGATTCTGTCTCCTCTCGCTTCCTTTTCGTCAAGTGCTAAATTGTAAAATTCGACTCCCGTCTTAACCTCTTTTTTTAAAACCGTATTTTCCGTCTGATTGATTTTGTTCTGAAGATCATCCAGATCTTTTTCGGCATCTTTCACACTTTTCCCTTCTTCTT
>PFLF01000032.1 GCA_002784505.1 Candidatus Roizmanbacteria bacterium CG_4_10_14_0_8_um_filter_39_9 | reverse complement strand
TTTTTGTCAACTTGAATAATTCCAACCTTTGGACTTGATTTAAATTTGAAACTTCCCGCAAATAGAGAGCCCTCCCATGAGCAAACTCCCTTTATCCAATTAACGGCAAGATCCCACGAGTTTTCATCAGCCATGCCGTGAACCACTATGGCAAGTTTTTTTCCTTTCAAATACATTCTATCTTTATGACACCACGATACAATGCGATCCCAAAATATTTTTGTAAGCGGAGTAACTCCATCGCTCCAAATGGGAGTGGCAATTATATATGTATCATAATTCCGTATTGATGGCTCTATTTTTTCAGAAAACTCATCTTTTATATGAGGACATATTCCTGATTCCGCACATATCTCACATCCATCAGGCAATTTTATCTCAATATCTTTCAAATTAAGTACATCAACGGTGTCTGTTGTTTCTATGAGCTTTTCTTTAATTTTTTTTATAGCAATATCAGTATTTCCTTTTCGGTGAGAGCCGTTGATGATAAGTATTCTCATGTTTAAATTATACCAACTTAGTCCGAACCGTTTATGCTCAAATTTAGTATAGTAAATAAAACTTAACTTTAACATTCGCTTGACAATCAATATCTTATCTCATAAGATAATAATATGGTTGATTCAAAACAAAAGACATTGAGCATATTTATGCAATCCCTCATGAAGATTCGTCGTATAGCTGAACAGTCTTTCATTTCCCCCATAAAAGATGGGGGTGTGACGTTACTTCAAAATCAAGCACTTCTCCACTTGAAAGATCATCATGGGTGCACAGTGGGAGAGTTATCGGCAAAATTAGGATTATCGTCTTCCTCCGCAGCTCAGTTAATTGAGAGACTGATAAATCTAGATGCAATAAAGAAAACGCCGGATGCAGAAGATCGTCGAATTGCTCACCTCTCACTTACAAAAATAGGACTTTCCCAAACGGAGGTAGCTCACAGTATGTTAGCGGAGAAAGTTGGAAATGTTTTCTCACAGATGCCCGAGAAAGATTTAAAGGAAGTTGTTCGTATTTTTACCAATTTTCTCAAAAAAATAGAGAAATAAAAACAGAATGAAAAAAATTGCAATAATACTATTCCTTTCAATTGCTGCATTATTCATGATTAGAATGATCATTCTTAAAAAACCGAGCACAGAAATACTGTACACAGTAATAAAAGAGAACTTGGTGGAAACAGTACGGGTTGCCGGTACTTTTAATAAAACCGCATCTGATGAGGAAAAGGCTCTCGCGTATCTTAATTACCAAAATGCAATAAATGCTTTAAAACAAGTCAACAAAACAAACTTGCCGCCGATGCAGCCATGTGGACAAAACAGAAGGCACTGCTTGATGCGCAGAATGGCGTTGATTATAAGAATAACAACACTACCAATACCATAACAAAAAAGGCTATACAGATTTGGAGAAATATAGCATTGATGGTGCACTCACCCAGGCACAGAAAGATTTTTTAGCATCGGAAACAAAATATAAAGAAGCAGATATTGCAATCGGAGCGGCAAACGCTCAGGTTACCGCAACACAGATTGCATATGATGATACATTTCTCAATGAGCCAGTTATAACAGTAGACATCAATGAAATCTATTTGCCACGAATATCTATTGGACAAAAAGCAAAAATAGTTTTCGACGCATTTAATAATCAAACAGTGACGGGAGTTGTTAAAAGCATTGATACCATAGGTACAGTTAAAGGAGGGGTTGTCACATATGAAATAAAGGTTTCCTTGGAAACAATCCCATCCGGCGTACGGGCAAATATGACTGCGCTTGTTACGATAGAAACGCTCCGTAAAAACGCTATTCTTTCGGTCCCAAATAGTGCCATCATTGCCAAAAACAATAAATACTATGTTAAACAGGTAGTGAATCAAAAGAAAAATGTAGTGCAGATAAGCACGGGGGTAAAAGGGTTAGTTAAAACTGAAATTACAAAAGGACTGGCTGAAAGGAATGTGATTGTTGCAAATCCAAATGATTAATAGGTTATTCAAGAAAAATAAATCTGTTGAGGTTGGATTTTTTCTCGCTGTTTCCGATATTAAACGAAGTAATCCCTGGACTACTGGTTTGATCATTTTTGTAATGATGCTTACGTTTTTTAATATGATTCTTCTGAACGGGATATTGATTGGACTTGCTCAGGGAATGACTGGAACATTCAAAAAATACTATGCGTCTGATGTACTCATTACCCCTTCATTAAATAAAAAAAACATAGAGGATACAAATATGGTTTTAACGATTATTGACAGTTTGCCAACAGTGAAAAATGTTACCGCTCGGTATACGGGTCAGGCAATCCTTGAATACGGGTATCAAACAAAGCTTAAGGAGTCTGATAGCGCAGAAAGCATAAATTCTCTACTAGTAGGGATAAATCCAGAGAAAGAAAATAAAGTAACTCATTTGTCTCAAATGATTGTTGCAGGAGAGTATCTTAAGCCAACTGATATGGACGCAGTTGTTCTAGGATCCGATTTAATATTAAAATACACAACAGCCAGAGGATCATCGGAGTCTGATGGGAGCAAGATATTAAAAACTGCAGATGTTGGTTCAAAACTAAGATTGACTGTAAATAATATTCAAAAAGATGTTGTAGTTAAGGGAGTAGTGAGCACTAACAACTCGACAGTTGATAGTCGCATATATATGACAGAAACGGCGGCAAGACAATTATTTGATAGGAAAGGGCTTAACGTAAACGAAATAGCAATAACGCTCACAGAAAATGCGTCTGATACCGCAGCAAAATCCTATATAAAAAATAATTTAATCGATGCTAGTAATGTGTTAATTCAGACATCAAAAGAAGCAATTCCGAGTGGAATTAGTCAAATGATTAAAACGTTTACTCTCCTTGGGGTTATGGTTGCCGCTATCGCCCTGTTTGTGGGAGCGATAACTATATTTATAGTGATCTATGTCAATGCAATAACGAGACGTAAATTTATTGGGATTCTTAAAGCTGTTGGTGTTCCAAGTAGTGCAATAGAAATTTCCTACATATTTCAGGCTCTTTTCTATGCTATTTTTGGGATTATTATCGCGAGTATTTTCCTCTTGGGATTTCTTACTCCCTATTTCATTCTGCATCCTATACATTATCCTGTGGGGACGGGATCTCTTGCGATTACGCCAAATGACGTTTTGACTCGGCAATTATTTTGTTAATTACGGCTTTTATTTCTGGATTGGTTCCTGCATGGCTCGTTACAAAACAAAATACGTTAGATGCAATTTTAGGAAGATAACCATGATTGTAGTAAAAAATATAGTAAAAAAATTTAAG
>PFLF01000100.1:3055-3318 GCA_002784505.1 Candidatus Roizmanbacteria bacterium CG_4_10_14_0_8_um_filter_39_9 | reverse complement strand
GGATCGGCTGGTGCGTTTCCTGTCGGCAGCGGTAGTGGATCGTCAGCAGAAGCTGGTCAAGGTGGATGAGGAAACCTACGACCTCGTGAGTGTTGATGGCGCACGTCGGACACGATTTACCTTGAGCCGCGATACGGCTACAAGCAGCGATAACGTGGAATTGATGGGCCTGGATCATCCGCTGATACAGGAAGAGCTTGGACGCTGGCGCAGTGTTGTTAATGGCCAATTAAACTGAGCCAAAAATGGCCATTAATTTTGAG
>PFLF01000100.1:0-3031 GCA_002784505.1 Candidatus Roizmanbacteria bacterium CG_4_10_14_0_8_um_filter_39_9 | reverse complement strand
CTTCTCTAAGAAGAATATCTTCGGGTAATTGTATATCTTCAATCTCCCCGCAGTCTTCACAAACAAGATGGTGGTGGTGTCCACTATTTGAGAGTTCAAACCGAGCCTCTTTATCGTTTAATTGAACTTTATTTACAATACCAAGATCGAGAAAGCTTGTTAATATACGATATACTGTTGCTTTATCCATACTATTCTTTTTCGAATTTACTGCCGTATAAATCTCAAGTACAGTTTGAGGCTTTTGTTGCAACACACACAAAATCTCTCTTTTTTGAGAAGTAAATCGTTGACCTTTATTTTGAATGAGTTTTTTAATGGTGTCCATCAACTTACTATTATTGCAAACAGATTGCATTAAGTCAAGGGTATATTTGTAAAAAAAATAGACTTACGTACTTTACAAGCATCAATTGCCTATTTTTAAGCTCAAATTTTGAACTCACTCCTGCAAGAATTTTTATTCTCTCTTCTGGTGTTCCATATTGAAGTACATGAAGTAGATAGTCTTTGAGCACTTGTATTTGTTCCTCTTTTGGTTGAACTTCTACATTAATTCCATCATTATATTTCGTCAATTCAATCGTGGAATTTCTTTCTTTTAACACAGTATTCTTGATATGCTGGAGGGAGTACCCCGTTTAAGACCATATTCTAAGAATATTATCAATTAAAATATTTAGGAATATGTTCAAACGAGTACCGGTCGAAACCAAGCGGGAGGTGTTGAAGAAAATTAAAGGAGGAATGAGTGTTGCCTAGGTAGCTGAAACGTATGCGCTTTCCCCAAAGACCATATACTACTGGCTTCGTAATCAAATAAAGCCTGAAATATCAGTTCTTGAGTACAATCGCCTCAAACAAGAAAATGAAGAACTCAAACGAATCATTGGCATGGTTACCTTAGAGCTTGAGAGAGGGAAAAAAAATAACCATCATCGCTCAGTCTAAATACAAAAAATTGATTGCGGGTTGCATGCAGATAAATCGAAAAAGGACATCTATCACAAAAAAATCAAAGATATAAAGGATCAAACAATAAAGACAAGTATTGAAAATACATTCCTTACTCATCCAGCATATGGTCACCGCAGACTTGCCATTCAGCTTGGTATGAATAACAAGAAGGTTCTACGGATTATGCATAAATATGGTATCAAGCCACCCGGATTGTGGTACCAAAAAATGTTCACAACGTGCTCGGATCCTGCCTATCTGGTCAACTATACCAATCTCTTGAAAACGATAGATTTGTCCACTCTTAGCGTAGGGGACGTATGGAGCTGTGATCTTACCTACATTAAATTTCAAGGCAAATTTATCTACCTCTCCATTATCCAGGACATTGTTTCAAAAGAGATTGTCGGGTTTAATCTTGGTATACTTTCCATATATATGAGCAACTCAAAAGACACAATCGCATATTTTTTAAAAAGAATTGGCAATTCAACACGGATCAGCATACGTTGCGAATTTAATGAGTGCACACTTTACACGAGTGGAAAAGCAGTAGCAGTTATCTGTGACGATTTGCTCTATGTGCCGGTTTGTGAGGCAAGCATTCCTCTTGAAAATATATGTGAGACGGATGTCCCCTATCTGGGTGCCAAACTCCATTATGTTATAAGCGAAGCTCAAGTTGCGAGCATTCCTCATCTTTCCCAAATATTACTTGCCATTGGAAAATCTCATTAAAATGAAACTATCATCACAGCGTCAAGGTGAAGCGTATCTTATCGGATGCATTCTGCTTTGGAGTGCATTTCCCATATTTGCTCAGTTATCGTATTCGGGGGTGTCACCTTTTACGTCCCTGGCTGTTAGTTCTTTTTTTTCAGCAGTTTTTTTCGCAACTGTACTCACCATACGCCGCCGGTGGAAAGAATTGTTACATACACAGGCACTTCTGTATTCGTTATACTCAACTTTTTTTATTGGAATCATTTATTATCTTTTATATTTCCTGAGTTTGAGATATTCGAGCGCCGGCAATGTGAGTATCCTTGCACTTTCTGAAGCTTTTTTTAGTTTTCTTCTTTTTCACATTTGGCATAAAGAATATATTCCGAAGGTTCACATATACGGTGCGTCACTTATTCTTTTGGGAGCAGTTATTGTTCTCGTTCCTTCAGTGACAACCTTAAGCGTTGGAGACGTTTTAATTCTTGTTGCCTCTGCAATTGTACCTTTCGGCAATTTATATGTTCAAAAAGCAAGAAAATTAGTTCATACCGAAACAATTATTTTTGTCCGTGCAGCAGTTGGATCGGTTGTTATATTTGTGTTCTCATATCTATTCCATGTTGCCTCTCCATTTCCTCAAATTATCCATTCGCTTCCCATCTTGGTGGTAAACGGAGTTTTTATTCTCGGTCTTTCAACAATAATGTGGGTCGAAGGAATTCATCGGGTACCGGTTACCAAAGGCAATGCCATGGGTTCACTCGGGCCCTTGATTACCCTCCTATTGGCGTGGATCATTTTTAAAACCTCTCCGACTTCCTGGCAGCTTCTTTCCTTTATTCCCATGTTTATCGGAGTCATGTTGATAAGCAAAAAAGTATCAAATACCTAAACGTTGATTAGCAACCACAAATACTATTTTCCCCTTGCAAAGTTCGTACGGTATGGTATACCTATAGGTAGACAAATTACATGTTTGTTATGACAGAAACAGTATTCCCCTATCCCAGTCGAATGGAGCAAAAAAGTAAAAAAAAACAAACCATAATTATTGGCTTAATGGTGCTTGTGATTGTCATTGTTGGCATTTTTCTTTTCACCCGCAAGTCCGGAAAGACCGAAGGAAATAAAGATTCAATCTCTCCGACTCAAGAAGCAACCCCCACCGAAAAACCGAAAGTTGAAAAGTCCGCGGTAAAAATCCAGGTGTTAAACGGTACCGGTACTCCGGGACAGGCAGGAAAAGCAGTAAAAGTGCTTGAAGATGCGGGATACAGCACGGACAATATCAAATCCGATAATGCTGAAAAGTATGATAATACGATTACGACGGTTTCTTCAAAATCCG
>PFLF01000044.1 GCA_002784505.1 Candidatus Roizmanbacteria bacterium CG_4_10_14_0_8_um_filter_39_9 | reverse complement strand
CAGACCACTAAAATCAACGATATGTTGCTCTTCCATAGTTATTTGATGTAGTCAATTGATAATCCGAGTGCATTTAATTCCTTTACCAGTACATGGAATGATTCCGGAACATTTGACTGTGGAATTTCCAGTCCCTTGATAATAGATTCGAATGCTTTGGTACGTCCGCGGACATCATCACTTTTGATAGTAAGAAGTTCCTGGAGTGTGTGAGGTACTCGATGTGCCTCAAGAGCCCACACTTCCATCTCCCCAAATCGCTGTCCTCCCATTTGTGATTTTCCACCAAGGGGTTGCTGAGAAACGAGTGAGTAAGGCCCAACGGAACGGGCATGAAACTTATCTTCGACCATATGGATAAGTTTCATGATATAGCCGGTTCCGACAAGAATCTGACGGTTGAATGGCTTTCCTGTTTGTCCATCATACAGAAGTGTTTTTCCATCGATAGGCAGCCCTTGTTTTTTGAGCTCTGAGGTAATAAAATCTTCCTGAATTTTTTCAAAAACCGGCGCAACAATCTGCCAGTTGTTATTTTTTGCAATAAGTCCGAGGATGGTTTCAAACAACTGTCCCAAATTCATTCTCGCAAGAATAGAAAGAGGGGAGATAATAACATCAACTGGCGTTCCATCTGCAAGATAAGGCATGTCCCACTCGGGTAATATTCTTGAAATAACACCCTTGTTCCCATGGCGTCCTGCAAGTTTATCTCCAATTGATATTTTTCGAAGTTGAGCGGTGTCGACAATAATTCTTTTTATGACGGTTGGTTCCAATTCGTTTGGATCTTTTTTACTATCTATTGTTTCGATATTGACGACCGTTCCTCTTTTTCCATAAGGCATGCGGAGAGAAGTGTCTTTTACATCTTTTGCTTTTTCTCCGAAAATTGCGCGAAGCAGTCGCTCCTCAGCCGTTAATTCTTTTTCACCTTTTGGTGCAACTTTTCCAACTAATATGTCACCATTATTAATCTGAGTTCCGACAAGGACAAGTCCTTCTTTATCCAAATTCTGAAGCACCTCTTCACGAACATTGGGAATATCTCGCGTGAGTTCTTCGGGGCCCAATTTTGTATCAACAAGATCGGCGGTAAATTCCTCGCTGGTAATTGAAGTGAGAAGATCTTCCTTGACCAATCGCTCCGAGACGACGAATCCGTCTTCATATCCAAGTCCATTAAAAGAGGTGTATGCGACGACCAGATTTTGACCAAGCGCAAGTTTTCCATTATCTGTTGCGGGTCCGTCGATAACAACTTGACCTCTTTTCACTTTTTCTTTCAGCTCAACGCGTGGTCTCTGGTCAAAAATAACATCTTTATTTGTTCTTACGTAGCGCTCCATATCATACTGATATGATTTGCCAGTTTTTCCTTTCAAAACAATTTTCTTTGAGTCAACATACTCAACTGTTGAATCTTCTTCTGCATGAATGGTACGACCGAGAGATGAAGCGATAGCTCCTTCTGATCCGGTCCCCACAAGTGGAGCTGAGGGTTTTAATAAAGGAACTGCCTGACATTGCATGTGTGTTCCCATGAGAGCACGGCTTGCGTCATCATTTTGAAGGAAGGGAATGAGCGTTGCTGAAACTCCAACAACCTCACGGGGCGAAATATCGATAAGATTAAGCCTATCCGGTTCAACTTCAGTAAGGTCTCCCATGTAACGGGCAACAACCGTCTTATTTTGAATAACCCCCTTATCATTTACCTCAACATTTGCCGAAGTAATGTAGTATTTTTCCTCGTCATCTGCCTGTAAAAAGATTATCTCGTCGGTGATGCGTGCAACTTTTTTTGATCCAACCGTTTCAATCGCAATCTTTTTATAGGGCGCTTCCAAGAATCCGTATTTATTTACTTTTGAGTAAAGGGCCATATAAGTTACAACACCGATGTTTGGTCCTTCCGGCGATCTGATGGGACAAATTCTGGCATATTGCGAAGAAGAAATATCGCGAATCGAAAATGACGCACGCTCCTTTTCAATTCCTCCCGGTCCGCCAACAGTAATTCTTCTTAAATTATCAAGTTCAGAGAGCGGATTTGTTTGATCAACAATAGTTGAAAGTTGGCTCGTTCTGTAAAATGAATTGATTGCCATGATGATTGGCTTTGAGTTGATTATCTGAGAAGGAGTCGGGAAGGTATCTGAAGGAACCAAGCTCATCCGTTCTTTTATTTCCTTTTCGGTGCGAACCATTCCGACGCGAACGCCGTATGACCCGATAAGTTCTCCGACTGTTTTCAATCTTCTGTTTCCAAGATGGTCAATATCGTCAAAGTTTCCTTTTCCGGCGGTTAAATTAACAAGATACTTCAAAATTGCAATAATATCCTCTTTTTTTATGACATGGTGTTCTTGGTCAATCGGAGAATTTAACCCAAGTTTTTTGTTCATTTTATATCTCCCCACATCAGCAAGAGAATATCTTCTATGGTTGAAAAATAAATTATTTATGGTACTATGTGCATTTTCCAAAACGAGAGGTTCTCCCGGTTTGATTTTGCGGTAAAGCTCGAGAACTGCTTCATCCTTACTTTTGGTCCTGTCTTTTTTTAGAGTTGGAGTAATGTATTTTTCAACAAGATTTTTATCAACATCATTGAAGAAACCCAATATATTATTATTATTGTCACCCTCAAATATGCGTAAAAATACGGAGGCTAAAAACTTTCTTTTTTTATTGATTTTTCCTTCAATCACCCCATTTTTATTAATAGTAAAGTCTACCCATGAACCGATATAGGGGCGAACTTCGGCGTTATAAAGAGTTAGACCGGTTGTTTTATCAATCTCTGCAGTAAAATATACTCCCGGTGATCTTACAATCTGATTGATTATTGCGCGCTCGATTCCGTTAATGATGAAAGTACCGCGTGCAGTCATTTTTGGAAGATTGAAGAAATAAACGTCCTGTTTTTTTTCAGCACCTGTTTTTTTATTTACGAGTCTAACTTTTACATAAACCGGGAAGTCATAGGTAAGTTTTTTTTTGAAGCAGAGTTCGACGGGATAGCGGGGAGCATCGAAGTAAAAATCTTCGAAATAGAGAGTAAATTTTTTTCCTGTATAGTCCTCGATGGGGAAGAATTCTTCTAAGATTCCTTTTAATTCCTGAGTGAGAAACTTGTTCCAAGACTCTTTCTGAACCTCTATTAAGTCAAGTTTGTTGAGGTTTTCCTTTTCCTGACCTAAAAAAATTTCTGAAGTGTGAGGGGTTGATCTGTTGGTGGAAATACTCATCGATTATTTGGGGAT
>PFLF01000023.1 GCA_002784505.1 Candidatus Roizmanbacteria bacterium CG_4_10_14_0_8_um_filter_39_9 | reverse complement strand
CGTTATGGATGTTTTTGTATAGGTATAATCTCCCGCATACAATGAAATGGTGTTTGATATTTCAATTGACTTGTCCCCGATTGATATAAGTTTTCCCTTAAGCTCCTCGGTTGATTTAAAAAACCCATATATTTGAAAATATTTTTCAATATTAAAGGCCCGGCGTTCTTTTTCCCGCTCAACTATCAGGCGAAGCGCTACAGTCTGGACACGTCCGGCAGAAAGCCAGTTTTTTCCGGTCTTTTTCCATAAAAGCGGCGAAAGCTCGTATCCCACAATGCGGTCAAGAATCCGTCTCGCCTGTTGTGCCTTTACCAGGTCAATGCGTAGCTCCGATGGATTTTGTAATGCCTCTTCAAGCGCATGTGCAGTAATCTCATGGAAGACTATGCGTTTGAGTGGTCTTGAGCCTGATTCGATTTCAAAATTGGGCCATTTTTCCCTGATAAATCCCAATATTTTGGCAACGTGGTATGAGATCGACTCACCTTCCCGATCCATATCGGTTGCAAGAATAATTTCATTATGCTTAGCGGCAAGTTCAATCATCTGGTCAACTGCCTTTATTTTTTTTTCAATTATTTCATACTTTGGCTCAAATTCATTTTCAAAATTGATCGCCATTTCTTTTCCCGGCAAATCACGGATATGTCCCATCGTCGCAAAAACGTAATACTTAGGTTCACCCTCCGAAGCTTTAACGAAGGATGGGCCTTTTAAAATACGATTAAAGGTGCGCGCTTTTGTGGGAGATTCTACAATGATTAATGACATATGATATAACGATTATAACAGTTATAGCCGTTATTCTGAATTAAATGATTTCGGAGCTTTCCGCTTGATAAGTTTTAAGTCAACAAGCGATCTTCGGAGCAATGTTGATATTTCCTGTTGTTGTTTTTTATCTTTAATTTGTTTCATATCACTTTTAGCCGTTTCAATTGCTTTAAGAGTTGCGGTATGATCAATCTCATCTTGCCCATATGCCCGCGATACCAAAAGCTGTACCATCTCTCCATCGGTCTCAACATACCCCCCGCCAATTGCCAAAAGCTCCTCACTTTTTTGAGTCCGATAGGTCACAATTCCTTCTTTTAGCAGACTAAATAGGTGAATGTGCCGGGGAAGAATGGTCATATCACCCTCGGAAGATGGCACGGTAATAGATATGATCTCTTTTTCAAGCACTACTTTCTTTGGTGTAATAATTTTTAAATACAAATTGCTCATGTCAGATCAATTATTTTGCTAATACTTCCTCAATGGTTCCTTTCATATAAAAGGCGCTTTCTGATATGTCATCATGTTTTCCTTCAAGAATGGCCCTAAATCCGGCAACGGTATCGGCAACCTTTACGTATTTTCCGGGGCGCCCGGTAAATGGCTCGGCAACTGCCATGGGCTGTGTCAAAAAGCGCTGAATTTTGCGGGCTCGCGATACTACTAATTTATCAGCATCTGATAGCTCTTCCATACCAAGGATGGCAATGATATCCTGCAAATCTTTATATCGTTGAAGTGTTTTAATGACATTGTGTGCAACTTGGTAGTGCTCCTCTCCAACGACCGTTGGGTCAAGTGCGCGCGATGTTGATGCCAAGGGGTCAATCGCGGGAAATAGCCCTTGTTCGGCCAATGATCTTTCCAGGTTAAGCGATGCATCCAGATGAGCAAATGTTGCAACAGGCGCCGGGTCCGTATAATCATCAGCCGGCACGTATACCGCTTGAATCGAGGTGATTGACCCTTTATTTGTTGAAGTGATTCGCTCCTGAAGTGTTGCCATTTCGGAGGCAAGCGTTGGCTGATATCCTACGGCCGAAGGGATACGTCCAAGTAATGCAGACACCTCAGATCCGGCTTGTGCAAACCGAAAGATGTTATCAATAAAAAGAAGCACATCCATATTTTTGGAATCCCGAAAGTGTTCAGCCATAGTCACTCCGGTTAAGGCAACACGAAGTCGATTACCCGGTGGCTCATTCATCTGTCCAAAAACAAGAGCGGTTTTATCGATAACTTTTGTCTCTTTCATTTCAGCCCACAGGTCGTTTCCCTCGCGTGTTCGCTCTCCAACTCCGGTAAAGACCGATACTCCCTGATGAGCTTTTGCGACATTATGGATAAGCTCCTGAATGAGCACTGTTTTACCGACTCCTGCACCTCCAAAGACGGCGACCTTTCCTCCTTTAATAAATGGAGCGATAAGGTCAATGACTTTTACGCCTGTTTCAAAAATCGCCTGATTGATCGATTGCTGCGCAAATGTTGGTGCGTATTGATGAATGGACCTTCGTGCAGTTGTTTTGGTAACGCCAAGCTCATCAATCTCTTCACCTAACACATTATATAGTCTTCCGAGTGTTTCTTCTCCAACCGGTACCCTGATAGACTCTCCGGTATTGATAACCGAAAGTCCACGGCTAAGACCATAGACGCTACCCATTGCCACCGTTCGAACTAATCCCGGTTCAAGAATGGCCTCAACCTCGAGGGTAATCTTCCCCAAATTTTCATGATGAATGATTAATGCGTCATAAATCTTTGGAGTTTCATTTTCCGGAAACTGTACATCAACGACAACTCCTCTAATTGAGATGATAGTTCCGTTTTTCATAATAAAATGCTAAATTTTTAATTTTCAACTGACTCTTTTGCGGTAACCATGTCCAATAACTCGTTCGTTATCTTTTCCTGCCTCAACTTGTTTCCCAAAAGTGTGAGGTTATAAATGACATCAGTCGCATTGTCCGTCGCATTTTTCATGGCCACCATTCGGGCTGAGTGCTCTCCCGCCTCAGATTGAATAAAAACATTGCGAATTTTTTCTTCGACATAATTTCGAAGTAGAACATCAATAATGCTTTGAGGAGAGGGTTCAATAAGATATTCCGAAACCATTTTTTCTTCAATTTTATTTTTAACTTCAAGGTGAAGGGGAAGGATCGCCTGAAGTGTTGGCTCAGTGTGGAGGGTTGAAACAAATTTATTGTATAAAATACTTACCTTGTTATACTGCCCTTTTAAAAAAGCCTCTAAAACAAATGCAAATAATGCGGAAGTTTTTAATATGGGTGAGGGGCTTGAAAAATCGGCAGTTATAGTCGCCCCCGCCTTTGAAACAAATGAAGCTCCTTTTTTCCCAACAGCTACAAAATCAGTGTTTTTTATGTCAATTTCCTTTGCAACAAATCGAAAGAGATCAAAATTAAAGGCGCCACATAACCCTTTATTCGCAGTAATAAAAATAATTAAGTGTTTGTGGGTGGCCTCCGGGTGAGGAGTAAGTAACAAAGATAGTGACGTGTCTA
>PFLF01000090.1 GCA_002784505.1 Candidatus Roizmanbacteria bacterium CG_4_10_14_0_8_um_filter_39_9 | reverse complement strand
GGTTTATTCAAAATACAGCTTCCCTCTCCCATTCCTATAAATTGGTTGCTTTTTATTCTCACCACACCGATCGTGTTTAAGTTCGGCTCGATATTTCCTATAGGCGCATACCAAGCGCTTAAAAAAAGGACATTAAACATGATGGTTCTTATTGCGATTGGGGTATTGACGGCTTATATCTTTAGTGTATTTATTACCATTATCGGTGGAGAAACTTTTTTTGATGCTGCTGCAATGCTTACCACTTTTGTACTATTTGGGCATTGGATGGAGATGAAATCTCGCCGTGGTACTTCTGATGCTTTACGTGCATTGTTTAATTTGGTTCCTCCTCAAGCAAGAGTTATTCGAGATGGAAAAGAACTGCTAATAGCCACGTCTGGTGTAATAATTGGAGATGTGATGGTATTAAAACCAGGGGACAAAGCAGCAGTTGATGGAGAGGTATTGACGGGTGAAACTTCAATCGACGAATCACTTGTTACGGGAGAATCAATTCCAGTCCTTAAAAAAGAGGGAGATCGAGTTATTGGGGGAACCATTAATCAAACAGGGTCTATTACGTTCAAAGCCACTAAAATTGGCTCAGATACTGCACTTGCACAGATTGTGAAACTTGTTGAAACCGCTCAAAATTCCAAAGCCCCAGGTCAACGACTTGCGGATAAAGCGGCCCAATATCTTGTTATTCTTGCCGTGGGCGCTGGACTAGTTACATTTATATATTGGTATTTTTTTGCGGGGAAAGACCTTCTTATGGCCATCATGTTTGCAGTTTCCGCCATTGTGGTTGCCTGTCCTGATGCATTGGGATTAGCGACTCCTACCGCAGTTGTCGTGGGGACTGGCCTTGGAGCAAAGCACAACATTTTAATAAAAGATGCCTCAACACTTGAGCAAGCATCAAGAATACAAGTAGTTGTAATGGATAAAACAGGAACCTTGACGGAAGGGAAACCAAAGGTGACAGACATAATAACTGCACTAGACTTTACAAAAGAAGAAATACTCAGATTAGACGGAGCAGCTGAAATGAAATCTGGACACCCTTTAAGTAAGGCGATTCTTGAAGAAGCGGAAAGAAGGAGAATTACTATTCCAACACAAGTTGGAAAGTTTAGTTCTATTTCTGGACATGGTATTGAAGCAGTGGTTGAAGGAAAACATGTGTTGGTAGGCAATCTTAAACTAATGAAGGATCGTGGAGTTGATCCATCCCTTTTACAAAGTGAGATAGACAGACTTCTTAACGATGGGAAAACTCTCATGTTAATTGCAATAGATGGAAAAATGGGAGGAGTGGTGGCGGTTGCTGATCCAATAAAGGAAACAACTCAGAGAGCAATTACCAGAATGAAGGAATTGGGACTGGAAGTAGCCATGATTACAGGTGACAATAAAAAAACGGCGGAATCCATTGGGAAACAACTTGGCATTGATCGTGTATTTGCAGAAGTCCTTCCAGAAGACAAAGCAAACTATATTATTAAACTGCAAAAAGAAAATAAATTTGTAGCAATGGTTGGTGACGGTGTCAATGACGCACCTGCCCTTGCTCAAGCTGATATTGGTATTGCTATTGGTGCTGGAACGGACGTCGCCATTGAAACTGCCAATATTGTTTTGATGAAATCAGATCCAGGAGACATATTACGAGCGATACGATTAAGTAAGGCAACCGTTACCAAAATGAAGCAGAATCTGGTATGGGCTAGCGTATACAATGTGCTAGCAATTCCCATTGCGGCTGGAGTTTTATATCCACAGTTTGGGATCACGCTTCGACCAGAAGTTTCGGCATTACTTATGTCGGCTTCATCAATTATCGTAGCAGTAAATGCAGTATTACTAAAGCGTGCGGAAAAGGATTTAATTACCATTTAATACATATTTCATATGAAAAAAATTACTATGTTGGGGCTAACAGCGTTATTAATATTTTTTATAACTTCAACAAGACCCTCTCCTGTTTCCGCTCAAGGGATGATGGGTTTTTTCAATACATCGACAGACAATACGGCTGTACAAAGTCAGCAGCAAGAAGAACAGGAAGGGCAGAAATTTATAAATGATTTAAAAAATCAGACGAGTACCTGTTCTCAGCTTACCGATGCAGATTTTGAAAAAATAGGTGAATATTTTATGGGCCAATCTATTGGCAACACTCAAAAACACATCGCTATGAACGATATGATGAAACGTATGATGGGTGAAAAAGGCGAAGAACAAGCTCATCAAGCCATGGGGAAACGATTAAGCGGGTGCAATACTACTGCTGCCTTCCCGGCACAAGATAACGGCTTTCTACCCATGATGGGAATGCTCGGAATGATGGGAGGAAGTAACCAATGGGGAGGAAGAACATCGGGAATGATGGGAAACCTTTTTGGGAATAACGTAACGAATAATAATACAAGTATATTTGGGATAATAACATGGATTTTAGTAATAATATTCCTCGTAGTAGGAATTGCTTATTTCTTAAAAGGACTAAGTAGAAAGAAGTAAACTGATTAATATCATACCATTGTTTATTGTACTTCTTTGTCACTTTTTTCCGAATATTGAGGTCCACAGATTTGCGACCGACTGTCTAAAGTTGGCAACAAGTTCCGTTCGTTTGGCGGTGAAATTCAACCACAATCCTTTATTTTCGATTCGTGTTGCAACCCGTTCCGCTTTGATTGTTGGGTTTATGGATGGCCGCATGCCCGGGGTAATACTTCCAATGAGCCCTCTTCGTTTTTCTCTAAACTCTTTCCTATTTTCTTTTACTTTGCTAATTGTTTCTTTTCTGTCTTCTCTTATCTCAGTTCGCATCTCTTTTTGCAATTCCTGAATACCTTGACGGAATTGTCTTCTCGGTCCCGCAGTTGGTGTTACTGTCGGGGTAGATGTTACTTCCTGAGCGAATGAACATGCGGGGATTGTTAACAAAGTTGCAGCAACTGCAGCGGATAAAAGTATTTTTTTCATTTGTACTTGATAATAAATTATTAATATCTTTCAGCTATATATATGCAAATGGAGGGAAATAGTTTCAAAAAACAAATGCTCCCCCTTTTTCAAAAAAGTGTGGTATAATTAAACTAGGAATTTAGCTAAGGGAAAAAACCTGCTTGAATTTTGGCTTCTTCAAAAGAACCATTCTCAACAAAAGAACATCGGCTATGAACAATAGTATATTGAAAGGGCCTGATGTTCGGAAAGCTACATAAATACACATTGTTTTATGTTCGTAATCAACCGCGTGAGATACAAAAAATTTGAGCAGATTTTTTCCCTTCTTTTTTGACCTCTTGGCAACACTCTCTATTTATTAGTATGATGTAATAGAACATGGAAACAAAAATAGAAAGCTTACTCATCTCGATTATTGTCCCTTGAATTACTACTTCCCGTTGCAGCTTTT
>PFLF01000026.1 GCA_002784505.1 Candidatus Roizmanbacteria bacterium CG_4_10_14_0_8_um_filter_39_9 | reverse complement strand
TTTGCGGCAAAAGCTTTTTCCAATTCTTGATATGTTTTGAAAGATATGTTTCCTCCAAATTTTTCCGGTCGTTCAATTCGTAATTCGTTAATCCGTAATCTGTCAAATGATTCAAATAGAATATATTTACAGTATTCAAGCACCGGATTTTCCTTAACGTCTCCCTCCAAACAATATGCTTTATTAATTTTGCGTTTAATATCTTCCGTCGTATCGGTCATGAAAATAGCACTGTCGGGATTGGATTTTGACATTTTATTTTCTACAGTTCTTGTTGTTCTATCTGAATTCATTGATGGAGGCTTCCCAAGCCCCATTAGCATATGATGAGATACAACTACCGGCTTCCAGTATCCAAGTTGAGGTCCAACTTCACGAGCCAGCATGTTTACTTTGCGCTGATCCATTCCAAGCTGTGTAATTTTTGCACCCAACTTGAAAATGTCTGCTATCTGCATACATGGATACATGATCTGTGCAGCAGATAACTGTTCAGCTGAATCTTCTCGACCCATAAATTCAGCAGTTCGAATAAACCTGGCAAGTTTATTTGTCATACCGACTCGAATAACAAGCTGCCAATAATCAGAGTCTTTTACCATGTCTGATGCCCAAAGGAATTCAACGTGTTTTAGATCCATCCCAGATGCTTTCCATACTTCTATAAAGTACTTCGCTACAACTTTCAATTTATTGAGGTCTCCGCCCATTTTATTATTTGTTAGCGCGTGCCAGTCTGCAATCCACATCTTAAACCTAACCCCCGCCTTGATCATTTTGTTTACATTGATTGCGCGGACCAATCCTTGTGCAATATGAATTTGCCCTGATGGTTCAAACCCATCATAAGCAATAAGCTCCTCTCCGCTTTCAAGCAGCTTTTTTAGCTCATCGCCTCCGATAACTTCCTCCCCTACTTGATTTATTAGATCGATTCTATCTTGTGTGTTCATATATGGTTATTATAGATAATAAATAACAAAAAATCACTGCATAGCTTGAGAAAACTGGTTATGCGCCCTCATTATTAACTTTGGATCAATTCCCGGAAAGTTATTCATGGGGAGCGTCGGAGCAAATGTTGTTTTATGCAACCGAGCAAACAACAAATGCAGTCGTCCTTCATGAGGGGCTGAAATTCCTGTACAGATAAACCCCTGTCCGACTAACTGCTCAGAAAGTGCCGCAAGATCAGTACGCATAGCATCTACAGGCAGTAATTCAAATGGACTTACTGAGCCCGCTACATCCCATTCTGTCTCGCTTTTCAAGATCAGCTCTGGATCAACGGTTAATAAATGAAATGGCACAGACGCAACTCTCCCAATAGGATGGGGAGGATTTTTTTCACCTATTTCTGCTGGACAAATCTCCGTCTGAAAACCATTTAAACCCATAAGAGTTTGAAGCAGTTCAATATTCATCTGAGGAATTTCTGGAAGCGAAATAAATCGAGGGGCATTTTTTACCTTTTCATGTCCTGGCTTTTCTTTTGCTGCAAAACAGAATAGCTCCTGTCGATCATGTTCTATCTCGCCAGGATGATGAAATGTGGGTAAAAATGCATGTGAGACCATTCCAACTTTTTTTGGGTTCAAAAGAGTTGCTTGAGATCCTTGTCCGCCATCAATACCTTCAAACGGTGCAGCCATACGTACTTCGGCAACTAGCGGTCGCATATCATCTTTTCTATTTTCCCACTCACGTGAAAGTTTCCACATGAGAGTTGCCGCACCGCGTCCGCCCGGAGCATTGGCAGCCCTCCCTAATTCAACGGTTTTTGAGCCATGGATCAGCGCTGCACATGCATCGGGTTGGCCGTCTTTTTCAACAAAAAGCGGCTCAACCTTCCCCGATCTTATTTGCTCAAAGATCTGTTCTTCTGATGGTGACAATTGATGGCGACCGTAGGTATGTTTTAGTGTTGATCCAATCCATGAAGCCGCCTTTCTATCTCCCTGCTCTCCTATCCCCAACTGCTCCTTCCCGACAATGTTTCGCCCATCAGGAAGGCGTATAGGAATGGATCTTTCCATAATATTTAACGCCGTATTTGGTGCAATTTTTGCCGACTCTCTGTTTGTTACTCCCGTCATCATAAAATTTAATCCCATATGTGTAAAAAATTAATTAGTAAATATCCTCCTTCGCTCATGTTCGTCTCGAGGCTTACACCTGCCTGCCGGCAGGCAGGGCCACGCAGCCGAATATTCGCTTCGGCAGGATTTGTCTCCGTAATCCGAAACTTTGTTTCGGAAACGGAGCCAAAAAAAACCCCGCCTGTTTCTTGGCGGGGTGTGTTTGTTAGTTTTTAGCTTTTACATTATTTCCCGCCACGATACAGCAGTTGATAATAGTAATAGCTTGATTGTCTTGTGATTTGTTTTTTAAATATCATATTTTTATGAAAAGTAGATTCTGTCAGCAATTTTTTTCCCGCCAGTGCTCGGCTCCGATTCGGAGCCCTGCGCGCGTGTCGGGATCCCTGGAATTGCTGCCACCTACTTTTCAAATATTAATTTGACCAAAAAAAATCCCCCGCTTGGCGGGGGTTATTCATACAAAAATACCACCCGCCCTAGGCTAGGAAGTAATAATATTTTGCTGAAAAATTATTTTTCATAAGAACATATTATACACTATTTTTTAAAACAATGCGTGCATCTATCGCAACCGGCTTGCCTTCAACGATCATGAGGGGGTTAATATCAAGCTCACTTATGGTTGGGTTATGGGCAAATAATGACCCGATGGCATCTGCGACCATAAAAAGTGCGTCAATGTCAATCGGCTTGGTTCCGCGAAACCCCTTCAAAAGACCGTTTAACTTCGTGTGCTTAAGTGCCCGTTTAAACTGGTAAAGATCAAACGGATAGACAAAACGTGCCGCCTCCTTTAATAGCTCTGCATAAATCCCTCCAAGCCCGACTAATACAACCGGGCCAAATATGTGGTCACGTTTCGCTCCCACAATAAGCTCGTGACCTTTGAGCATCTTTTGCATATACATATGCTCATCGGCTGTAACTGCGGTCAGCTCTTTCCAAGCCTTAATCAGATCTTCCTGTGTGTGAATGCCGGTGACAATTCCCTTCACGTCCGTTTTATGAGTTATGGTCTCCGATACAATTTTCCCAACCAAGGGATAGCCCATTTCCGTGGCTTTTTTAATGAGCTCTTCCTGGCTCCCCACCATTTGCATCGGTGCCGTTGGCACTCCGGATGCAGTAAGAACATCCATCGACTCCTGGAGATTTAACAGTTTTTTTCCTGCGGGGAGAGTAATAACAGGTGCTTGTTTGAGTTCTGTTGTGGGCAGCTGTTCCATGTGATCTTCCAACCAGTTTTTATAAGTAATAATCTTCGCAATCGCAATCGGTAAAAAATCGTAGCTTGAAAAGCTTGCAATTTTGCGCTCTTCAAAAAATGTGTGCGAATTTCCAACCGAAGCCTCACCCATAAAAATGGGATAAATTGGGGTATCAAACCAATCCTGAGCATCAGCTATAACA
>PFLF01000015.1 GCA_002784505.1 Candidatus Roizmanbacteria bacterium CG_4_10_14_0_8_um_filter_39_9 | reverse complement strand
GGTCGGGCTCATTAATATCGAGATCGTCTATAGAGTAGTTGGATAATAATTTTGAGGCAGTTACGGCAACGCGTTCATGGGGGATGTTTAAAACTGCACGGGGATAGTCAAATGAAACAACCTTTCCATAGGTAGCCAGATCTTCTTTTGCTACAGGAGAATTGAAAATAGGAATCAGTATCTTGTGATTTGCGTGTTTCTTCATAAACTCAAGAAGCTCTCCATCAAAAAGAAGCGCACCATGATCTACGATAATCAATCGATCACATATTTCTTTTACATCGTCCATGTAGTGACTGGTAAGAATAATTATTGCATGGTATTTTTTATTATATTCTTTTATGAATGTCCTAACTTTTCTTTGAGTGACAATATCCAGTCCAATGGTTGGTTCATCAAGAAAAAGAATTTCAGGACGGTGAATGAGGGAGGCTATTAGCTCACACTTCATTCGTTGCCCTAGACTAAGATTTCGCACTGGTTGCGTAAGGATATCTTTTACTTCAAGAAGTGTGGAAAGCTCTTCAAGTGTTTCTTTATACTGCGCGTCAGATATTTCATAAATATCTTTATGAAGCTGAAATGTTTCAATAGGGGGTAAGTCCCACCAAAGCTGGTTTCGCTGTCCCATAATAAGGCTAATTTTTTTGAGAAATTTCTCACTTCGCTCGTGAGGCGTATATCCGAGTATCTGTATCGATCCACTTGTTGGATGAAGAAGTCCACTAAGCATTTTAAGTGTGTTGTTGTCTTTCCGGCTCCGTTGGGTCCAATGAAGCCAACAATCTCTCCTTTATTTATGTCAAAACTAATGTCTTTCACCGCAGGAATATATTTATAAGTCCGATTAAAAATACTTTTGATACTCGCAGCAAGTCCTTGTTGTTTTGTATTAACTCTATATATTTTTGAGATATGTTTAACTGAGATCATAGTATGTTAGCTACTCGCCGAGGTGTAATTACTAATCATATAATTCCAAACGGTAAATGACAGCAAAGAAAATACTACAGCAAGACCAATTGCACTAAGAAAAAAGGGGGAGTCAATTCCATGCATAATGCTATATGCGGGGACGCTGGATAAAAATATGGCAGGAATGATAAAGTAAAAGACACTTTTTAATACAAGTGAATTGTATACATGGTGGGGTTTATCTGAAAAATTAATAGTTAGATTCATTCCAATACGCGGAAAGGTGTTCGAATAAGAAAAAATAAATGCAAGAGAGGCAACCATAATCATAATTGATGACGCAATAATGAAGCCAGATACCATCATGATTAATACTCCCACAATAGTGACAAAAGAGAAAGCAATGGCAAGATGAGAAAGCGAGATGCTAATGAGAATAAATCCAAAAAGCGTTGATAATACGCTCGGAAAATATGGCTGAGCGAGATTTAATAAAAAGTAACTTGGAATTGGTTTAAGAAGAAAATAGTCAACATTTCCCGTTTTGATTAAACGGGGGAGTACGTTTGTGCCATTTGCAAAGACAAGACCAACGAGAAGCTCTGACATTATAGTATCTATTCCGACGAGTAAGAGTACCTCCCAGTAACTCCAGCCAGCAAAAGATTTGATGCTTCCAAACAAAATATTGAAAAAAACAATACTTGTTACTGCATAAAATATTTCAACCCCCAGCGCGATAAAGAATCCCTCACGATAGGTGGCGTTATACATAGTGCTTAAGCTCAGATATCGGAAAAATACCTTACCGTATGTTTGAATTTTTTTCATATTATTCATCCTCCGGATGCTTCATATTTTTTTAATCCTGCGCTCCAAACGTATCTTTGTAGAGAGAAAAAAATAATCATCCATATTATAAACAAACCCACATCAGGACCCAAGTTGACGAATGACCGTTTCCCCATCAAATATGCATTGGGAAGATAATACACATAATGAAAGGGAAGCAACATAAAAATCTTATCGAGAGGCGCTGGCAAAAAATCTAAGGGGAACATGAGGCCTCCAAATATAAGAAATACAATTTTCTTAAAGTGAACAAATGACCACACGTCTACAACCCAAAAAGCTAAATACGCAATGATAAGATCAAAAAGAAAATGGAGAAAGAATCCCATACCGATTGCGATAAGAAATAAGCCAATTGATACTAAAGTAATGGATGGATAGTGTAGTGAAGAGGTGATATACAGTATCACTAGTAAATATATGGGAATAGTGGTTATAAAATTATTAAGTTTTGATGCAACGGCCCGTGTGAGTGCTTCGAAGGCAACCGAATAAGGGCGCAAAAGATAGTTTGATAACTCTCCCATTCTAATTTCATTCCCCAGTTCATCCGAGATAAATATATAGGTAAGAGCGCCTATAAGCGGAATATTAAAAAAATACACCAAGGAGTCATTAAGGGAGAATTGATTAATTTTACCTTGTGTATTAAATACTGCGGATCAAAAAATGACCGTTGAAACAAGTGAAAGGATATCGAGTATAAAAGTTCCAACAATATTTGATCGATATTCCATTCCCACCGCAAGGCGGTTTTTAAACATGGTCAGATATTTCTTCATGACTCCTCTATTATAAATCAGAAGGAAAGAGTTCTAGGTAGGCTTTTTTTGCTGTGTCGTAAGAAAATCCTTTGCGGAGCAGATAGGCAATTGCCTTTTTATTTCGGATCTTTTCTTCTAAGCGTTGAAATCGGATAAGTTTCTTTTTTAATGCATCATAGGCAAGAGGAAGCTCATCCGTTTGATTTTTCTCAAAATATGCATCGATGATGTCTTTTGAAACGCCGAGTTTAGAAAGTTCGAGCTTCAAAAGAAACGGGCTACGGGGTTTTAAAAGAGTGCGATCATGGATATACATCGAGACAAATCGCTCATCATTTAATAGTCCTTCAGTCGTTAACTGCGCAATTACTTTATCAGCTATTTCGCCAGCAAAAAAAGGAGATTTTTTCTTCAAATATCGTGATACCTCCGCCACCGTTCGAAGACGGAACTTCAGATAAAAATATGCAAAACTTAATGTGCGGCTATAGACTTTTGAGTCCATATTGAGAATGATCAATGTTCAACCGTTCAATATTCAATGAATTATCATTTAGTGTCTTTCTTTACAAGTATTTTCTGTTCAATTGCTTTTGCAATCTGGTGCATGAGTTTTTCATCTTCTTTGAGCAAATCTTTTACCTGTTCTTTCCCCTGGCCAAGCATCCGCTCTTCAAAACGGATAAATGCTCCGCTTTTGGTAAGAATGCCTGCCGCGATTGCCGCATCAACCAATCCGTCCAGCTTATCTATTCCGTCACCCGTTATGGTAAACTCCGCATCTTTAAAAGGAGGAGCAATTTTATTTTTCACAATTTTTACCCTGACACGGGTGCCGTATGGGACATTATTTTTTTTCAAGGTTTCGATCTTTCGCACATCCATACGGATTGATGCATAGAATTTGAGAGCCATTCCTCCTGTTGTTGTTTCGGGATTACCAAACATGATTCCAATTTTTAAACGGAGCTGATTGGTAAAGATAATCGTTGTTCCCGATTTT
>PFLF01000110.1:702-3598 GCA_002784505.1 Candidatus Roizmanbacteria bacterium CG_4_10_14_0_8_um_filter_39_9 | reverse complement strand
TGGTGTAGCAACTCCTTAGAAATAACTTTGCCGTTTTGTTCGTGTTTTTTTAAGATTTCATCAAAATAAATATCGATTAGTAGAGGGTTTGCGCGAAATGCATCTTGTACTAAATGAGAGGAGTTATCCTTCCTATCAATCAGGATCAATTGACTAAATGTTTCTTCGATATTTCCATATATAATACTTTTATACTTTTCATTCTCCCCATATAGCTTTAATACCTCAAAATGCATCGTCATGAGGGCAATTCCATGTTTCTTTATGAGCTGATCATAATGATTATACGAACTCCACCATATACCACCAGAATGTCTTCTATATGCTGCCATAATCGTATTAATATATCCTATCTTCCCAAACTGCGCATGATACAAATGTAAATACCAATCGCCTGGCAGGATATTTACTTTGGTCAAGGCAGTATAGCTTTGTCTTCGGTACATGACGGAATTGGTTTGAATATAATTGCGCTTTAGCAATTCCTCTATTGTATTTGCATGATGATCGGACGGCTTTGGAAAAACAGAATCTCTTTTTTTATTATTTTCAAAAAAAACCTTTACCGGGTGAAAACAAACGGCATAGTCGGGGTGTTTATCCAAAAAATCTATCTGGCGTTGTAGCTTGTATTGATCCGTAAAATAGTCGTCACCTTCGCAAAGGGCAATATATGTTCCTTGGGCATTTGGTAATAAAAATTTTATCATGATATTGCAAACACCCTTAGAGAATTGGTTTTCTTTTTGAAAAACAGCCTTTATTTTACCGGGATATTTTTTTTGATATTTTTTGATGATTGTGACCGTATTATCGGTCGAGGCATCGTCATGAATGATGACTTCAAAATCAAAATTGGTTTTTTGCATAAAAAACGAATTAAGCGTTTGTTTTATGAAACGTTCTTGATTGTATGCCAAACATAAAATGGATACTTTTGGATTACTTTTCATTGATGGGTTTAGACATAAATATTTTTGGAGTAACGGTTTTTATGGGAACAAAGCCAAAATTCTGATATAGTTTGAGTGCTATTTTATTATTTTGATTTACTTTCAAGTTAATTTTTACAAAATTCATTTTTTTGACATAATCGACGACATGCGTTAACAAATTTGATGCAACTTTCTGATTTGTGTAAAGTGGATTGACACACAGTAGCGTTATATAACTTTCACGTTTTATCAGGTCGTTGACATAAGCCGCAACTAATCCAACCAGTGCGTTTCTGTCCCACGCTTCAAAACGCATTGCATACTGTACTAGTTTCTGTGCATATTGTCTAGTTTCACCCCTAACCTCAATCATATGATCAACGTTACTCTGAATAATATGTCTCGACAACTCATCCTTTGACGCAGTATTTAGTTTATAGGTAATCATCATTATTCAGGGATAATTTTTACATATTTTTGTATATTGTTTATTTTTTCAAGCATTTCCGTCATTGAAGAATATTTGAGTATCATAATGCCTAAGGTATTATTGTATCCGAGATGAGGATTAATCGTTGCCCCTCTTTTCATAAACATAGCAAGGTCTACTATATTGTTTTTCTTTAAACTTTTTTCAATTTGTACGGTCTTTAGTGTACCTTCATAATTTGCGTAAATCAAATTTGCTGACCAAAAACCCTTAGTGGGAACCATCTGTAAGTCGCTACAATCATCGCCCATCGAAGCTTTTATCGAATACTTAAGCATATCAACTCCTGTTGCATATTTTATTACCTGTGGGATTGAATTACCACCATTTCGAGGGCCAATTTCAATAATATATATATTATCATCGTTATCTATTTGAATATCAAAGTTGCATGCGCCTGTCTTCATTTTCAATAAGGTAAAAAGTCTTTGAATTTCAGAATGGATTTTATCGTGAATACGAGTTGGCATATCAAGCGGATAACTTGATCCAACCGGAGAGAACGGGTAAGGAGACGCCGAATCAAAATGGTCGTTGCCGAAGCACCTAAAGACAAGCCTTCCTTTAACAATAAATCCGTCGCCAGATACTTGATACCCTTTTCGCACAATAAATTCCTCTACTACAAAACGTTTATTTCGAGAAAACTTGAGCGCATATTCTACCGCTTTTTTAAGATCCTGCTTTGATGATATTTTGGTTATTCCTTTGCTTCCTGAAGAGTCAACGGGTTTTACCATAACGGGCATTTTAAAAGAGTTAATATCGCATATTGCATCGGCAAGCGCAGAATACCCGTGAGCTTTTGGGGTATGGAACCCGTTTTCAGAAAGAAATTTTCTAAACAGATCCTTATTTGTTAAAATTTCAATTGAGGAGTAAGGGTTGCCGGCCAAACCTATCTTTTCTGCCACATATGCCGCGGTGGGTGCAGATGGATCTGAAGCATAGCAAAGAATGCCATCAATTTGTAGTTTCTTTGCAAGGTCTAAGACGCACACTTTGTCCGTGGTACTGACATTGTAATATTCATGAGCAAATTTATGACCGGGGTTATTCGGAAGATAGTCGCAGGTGATGACATAGTATCCCATCTTTTTAGCCAGTGTGACAGATGGTATTTGTTGATGTGATCCCCCCAGTAACAGTATTTTTTTTTGCCTCATATTGTATTTAAAATAGTATCACAGATGTATTTAATATCTATCTTTGATAGCCCAACATATAAAGGCAGACACAAGATCCGCTTGGAAATATCCTCTGAAATGGGGCAAGCCTTACGGCTATCTAAATAAGGCAACGTATTGAGGGAAGGATAAAAATATCTTCTTGGAAAAATATTATTTGATTGCAAGGCGGTAATAATTCTTAATGTTTGTTTCTCATCCTTGCATATTATTGGATAATATGCGTAGTTATAATCAAATTCTTCAGGGGTTTTTGGTCGCACAAACGCTGCTCCTAAATACTG
>PFLF01000110.1:0-646 GCA_002784505.1 Candidatus Roizmanbacteria bacterium CG_4_10_14_0_8_um_filter_39_9 | reverse complement strand
AAGTGGCCAGGCCCATTGCGGCCTGTAACTCTGAAGTTTTAGCATTTATTCCCAAGCAGTAATGTTCATCTCCGTTATGACCAAAACGTTTGATCAAATCTAATATATTGCTGATTTTGTTATCTCGGACAATAACACAACCCCCCTCGCCTGTATGGAATAATTTCGTCGCGTGGAAACTGCAGGCTGTAATATCTCCATAATTTAACAGGCTTTTGCCCTTATATTTTGCACCAAATGCGTGAGCACCATCATAGATGGTTTTCAAGTTATATTTTTTTGCGATATCGGTAATTTTCTCAACATCACATGGATACCCGAATACATGGACGGCCATTATGGCTCTTGTTTTTTTGGTAATTGCCTTTGCAATTTTATCCGCGTCAATGCATAGTGTATTTGAGTCAACATCGACAAATACCGGAGTACATCTTTCCCATAAAATTGAAGAGACCGTTGCGACGTAGGAAAAGGGAGTGGTGATAACTTCTCCGCTAGTAATATCCAGTGACCTCAAAGCTAACTGAAGCGCGAGCGTTCCATTTGCAACGTAATGAAGATTTTTTACACCGAGATATTTACATAACGTCTGTTCAAGTTCTTTGACTAAAGGACCCTGATTTGTGAGTTGATTGGTAGACCAAAT
>PFLF01000071.1 GCA_002784505.1 Candidatus Roizmanbacteria bacterium CG_4_10_14_0_8_um_filter_39_9 | reverse complement strand
TATTCAATAAGTGGGTCCATTTGTGCAAACCCACGCAGATTAATCCCCTCCCTCAAATCTTCAATTGATGTCAGATGATCGGTCCAATATTTGTCAATGGTCGACAGATAAACGCTTTTAATAATCTCAAACCATGTTTCTTTTCCGATGCCTTCCTCCTGTGTATCAAATGCCTTTTCAATTTCAACATGAACAAACTGTTGCATACCCACAACATCATGGCTGTTTGCAAACTCAAAAAGTTTTTGCTCGTCAAAATGATAGATAAAATGCATCTCGCTGACCATGTTTTTAAACTCTTCATCCGTTACTGCAGTATCCTCAAAAGAAAACTGGGCAACCACTTTATTTACTTCCTCCTTGAGGGTTCCGATAATTAACTCTTTAAATTCATCTCTCTTTTCATCATTCATGTTAAGAATTTTTCTTCGGCGGGCGTAGATGATGTCACGCTGCTTGTTTAAAATGTCATCATAATCAACGAGGTGTTTGCGGATATCAAAATTAAATCCTTCAACCTTTACCTGTGCCTGTTCGATTGCTTTTGAAACCATGGAGTGGCTCAGAGCCTCATTTTCTGGAAAGTTAAAAAAGGTCATAAGATTGGAAATTTGCTCACCGCCAAAAATACGCATTAAATCGTCCTCAAGCGAAACAAAAAATCTTGTTTCACCCGGATCGCCCTGTCTCCCCGCTCGTCCCCGTAGCTGATTATCGATACGACGTGATTCGTGGCGCTCGGTTCCCAATACGTAGAGCCCTCCCAACGATACAACCTCGTCGTGTGATTTTTGCCATTCGCTTTTTTTATCTTGTCCCTGAGGGGGTGCACCTCCCAATATAATATCAACTCCTCGCCCTGCCATATTTGTTGCAACAGTTACTGCTCCTTTTTTTCCTGCAGCAGAAATGATTGTTGCCTCCCGCTCATGATTTTTTGCATTCAACAGTTCATGAGGGATCCCTTTTTCACGAAGTTGTGCTGATAATAGCTCATTTTTTTCGATCGAAGTTGTACCTACTAATACCGGACGACCCACTTTATATTGAAGAGCGATCTCTTCAACGACAGCATTCCATTTGCCTTTTTCGGTTTTATATATCATGTCCGCATGATCTTTGCGAACCATTGGACGGTGCGTAGGAGCGGTTAAGACATCCGCATTATAAATTTTATGAAATTCTTCCGCTTCGGTTGATGCAGTTCCGGTCATGCCACCAATTTTCCGATACATACGGAAATAGTTCTGAAGAGAGACGGTTGCAAGCGTCTTTGATTCGCGTTGAATGGCTACCTTTTCTTTCGCTTCAATTGCCTGATGGATCCCCTCAGAAAATCTTCTCCCCTCAAGTAGGCGCCCGGTAAACTCATCAACAATCACGATTTCTCCCTCCCGGACAATATAGTCTTTGTTGTTTCGAAATAATGCCACAGCTTTTAAAGCTGCCTCTATGTGGAAGAGCGTGTCAAAATCTTTTTCATATACATTCTCGACGCCAATTAAACGTTCAATATGGTGCACCCCTTCTTCGGTAAGATTTGCGGTACGTGATTTTTCATCAATCTTATAGTCGATCTGGGGGTCAAGTTTTGCAACCATCTTCGCGTACTCATAATATTTTGAAGTATCTTCATCATACGGAGCTGAGATGATATGGGGAGTACGGGCTTCATCGATAAGTACTGAGTCGGCCTCATCGATAATAGCGTAGTTAAAACCGCGCTGGACCAGATCCTGCGGATTTGTTGCCATATTATCCCGTAAGTAGTCAAATCCAAACTCACTGTTAATGCCATAAGTAATATCTGCGTTATATGCTTCTTTCCGATTTACTTTTTTTAAATGAATAAGCCGCCAGTCCTGGGTTTCGGAATCGGTAAAATCATTATCATATACATACGACATATCAGAAATAATGACCGCGGTTGTTAACCCAAGCATATGGAATACTTTCCCCATCCATCCGGCATCACGGCGTGCCAGATAATCATTCACCGTAACCAGATGTGCTCCTTTTCCCGATAGTGCATTTAAGTAAAGTGCTGTTGTTGCAGATAGAGTTTTGCCTTCTCCCGTTTTTTGCTCAATAATCTTGCCTTCATGAAGCCCAATCCCTGCCATAAGCTGGACATCAAAATGCCGCTCTCCAAGCGTTCTTCTGGCGGATTCACGCACCAGCGCATATGCCCGGGGTAATAATTCATCAAGTGCAGATCCGGATTGCAGCAGAACTTTTAATTTATCTGTTTCTTTAATGAGATCCTCATCTTTAATTACACGAATTTCCGACTCCAGTGTATTAATAAGATCTACCTGTTTTTTTAATCTATTGATTTCTTTCTGATTAAAATCAAATAAGCTTTTAAAAAAATTCAACATATAGGTAATTGCGTCTCAACGACGGGAATACAATAATGTAAATCCTATTTTATAAAATACTCTTGAGGAATGATGAGCATTTTGTAAGCAGCAAAACGACCAACTGAACTTTGAGAGCTCGTATCTCTTTTTGCTACAAAATGAATAGTATCACCCTCTTTTATTTTTGAAAAACCGGTACGTTCAATTTCTAATGTTTTAATATTAAGCATATTTTGCTTTGTACCGGACTCAACATCAAGAGTAATGGTATCTTTATCAAGAGTAGTCAGTTTAATATAAAAATCAGTCTTATTCAATTCGGTAATTTTGCCTGTTTGGACAATGAATGCCTCATCGATAAATACAATGTTTGCATTGATTGTTTTGTCAACAATAGGTCCGGTAACGATAATATACGCATTCTTTTTTATATCGTCACTTTTTACTTCTTTTTTTGTGAGACCTTGAATTTGGTAGATCTTGGTGAGGGAGGAGTCTATTTTTACCTCATATTCTGTCTCATCGTCAATATCTTTTACTTTTACTGCCCCGTCTTTTACTATCGCAAAACCGCTCATCGCCTTTTGATCCTTTTTACGATTCTCAGCAACGCTTTTTGCAACTCGCTCCTTTAGATCAACAACTTCCTTATCAATTTTCACGGCAGTTGGCGATGTTGCACTGGCCGTTGATGTGGGTGTTTGGGCATAGAGGGAGATCGCCTGAGACAGTGCGAATATCAACAAAAATACGGATAAGAGCTGTTTTTTCATTGTTCGTCTAGATAATAAACTCGTAACTCCTTTTGCTGCGGCCTGGCAAGCGGATCCTTGGAATATACCGTAATCTGAATAACGTTTTCACCCATTGCAAGAGGCACTTGTATCGAGAACTCTGTTTTTAGAAGTTTTACCGCCGTGTCAATGATAGGAGACTGAATCATAACAAGTGAGTCTTTATCTGCAACGCCCTTGAACGCGACATTTTTTGTTGTCACAATTGATCGGTTTTGCGGCTCTGACAATTTGAAGGTAGAAACGACCTCTGCAGTGTCTGTTGCAATCTTTTGCGTTTTTTTTTCAGTGGTAAGAGTTTTTGTAGTATCCAGACGCCTATCTTTCGTTTTTAGAATCATCACAAAAGACAGGATGATACCAAGGGTAACTCCTAAAAAAATTGCAAGACCGGTTTCTTTTTTCATAACAGGTAAACACGACAATAGTACCCCAAAATATTGATTCTGTCAACTTATGGTTGTTGTCCGCATTGTTGCAACAATCCATTGAAGGTCTCTGGCAATGCATCAATAAGTTCATTCACACTATACCATAATCCTTTCGTTTTTCCTAACTTTTCAGCCGTT
>PFLF01000105.1:1137-17015 GCA_002784505.1 Candidatus Roizmanbacteria bacterium CG_4_10_14_0_8_um_filter_39_9 | reverse complement strand
TAACCCCAACCCCTGAAATTGAACCAACTGAAGAGCCAATTATTGAACCGACGGAAGAACCTCTTTAATAAAGTTTGTAAGTGGTTGTGTAAGAAGAAATAATTTTTTCAGTTTGTTCGCCGTAATTTGCGCTGTTATCTGTAGTTTGAGGCTTAAGTTCCATTGGATATGGTCGTGGATTATCTCCGTCTTCAACAGTCATTAATTTACCGACCCTGAGATGATTAATTTTTGCGATCGTTTCAACTTGTGCCCGAGCATCCCTTAATGCTTCTTCTTTTGCCTTTGTTTCCCAAGCTTTTCAATTGTTTAAAGAATAATAAGTATTAGTAATTGACGTATTAGGGTTGGCGTTAATTTTGTAATCTATGACTAGGTTTTCTACTTTCAAGAGTTCCAACGTCTAATCCTAATTTAAAATATTGAATTAAAAAGAAAGAAGGATTCGAATCAAATTAGTAAATAGAAAGGAGGGCTTCAACAATCCAGAAACCTTCAAAAGCTGAGGACCAACAACAAATACCTTAAGGAGTTTTTAGGCGATTTTTCACTCTCCAGGACTGTTTTGAGAGTATTGGTTTTTCTTCTGATTTCTTAGCAAGTCCCAACTAGCCAAACTGAAATGGTAAGCAGGTCTTGTGGAACTTTTCTGCTTAATGCGGAGAGCGTGGTACGATATTGGAACTTTTTTCAATCCTAATTCTCATTCAAAATGTAGTCGGCTATTGCACTCCAATCATGAGAGTTAAATACTGAACCGGTATGAGTTTTATTAGAAAAAAATATATTTTTACAACCGATATTTTTGGCTAATAACACGTCTGAATCTCTGTCTCCAACAGTGTAAGATTTTTCAACCTCAACATTGTTACTTTTAATAAATCCTTCAATTAAACCTGTCCTTGGTTTCATACAGGAACAGTTATTTTCTCTAAAGTGAGGACAAAAATAGGTTTTTTCAAAAAAGATTTTATTGTCCTTAAAAATCTTCATTAACTCATTTTGTGGAACTATGAAGTTTTCATAAGGAAATTTGGCTGTTCCCAAACCTGGCTGATTACTGATCATTATCAATTTGTATCCAATAAACTGTAGTTTTTGTAATGAAGTAATAACGTGGGGAAGAATATTAAATTTGTCAATCGAATCTATATACCCTCCGTCAGGTTCATGAATCAATGTCCCATCACGATCTAAAAAAAGTACTTTCATAAAACGATTATATCAGCTTGATTATCGGTGCGGAGAAGGCGAGATTCGAACTCGCGAACCCCTTTGGGGGGGTTGGCAGTTTAGTAAACTGCTGCACTGAACCGCTATGCGACTTCTCCTAGTGGTTATCATTATACAGGGTAGAAAATATTCAGGATCGAAGGCGGAGAGTACAGGATTTGAACCTGTGCGAGCCTTGCGGCTCATGGGATTAGCAATCCCACGCATTGGGCCACTCTGCCAACTCTCCTGTGCCGGGGAAAGGACTTGAACCTTCACGGCCCTTGCGAGCCACATGCTTCTGAAGCATGCTTGTCTGCCATTTCAACACCCCGGCAATGCTTCACATTATAGCAAAGTGGAAGCGGCTTATGTATAATTAAGCCATGATTATTTTCACTGGCAACACAAAAAGCAAGGAAGAATATTGTATCCGTCATCTTGAGACAAAAGATACTCAGGCACCTATGGATTACATAAATGAGCTTTCTCTTGAACGGACGTTTATTTTGCGTCAAGGAGAATAGATTTTGTTTGAAGAAGAAAAAAAATTTGTTGAGTCGCAACTCGCCAAAATAAAAGAGCAAAGGGCCGTTTTTTTAGTGGTTGAGAAGGGAAAAAAAATTGTTGGTGCTGCTCAGATCAATCTTAAGGAAAAAATTCACGCCCATGTAGGTCATCTGGGGATCTCACTATCAAAAGAGGTCCGCGATCAGGGAATCGGTTCAAAACTATTGGAGAGCATTTTAAAACAGTCAGTACAGGAACTTCCATCCATGAAACTTATTGATCTTGAGGTTTTTATAATAAACGATCGCGCAAAACATCTCTATGAAAAATACGGTTTTAAAGAGTTAGGCCGCCTTCCAAAGAGCATTTTCTATAAAGATGAGTACGTCGATGAAATTTACATGTATCGAGAAGTTTAGCTATAATTTAGACCTAATCTTTTTCTCAAAATCCCGTCGAAATAACCAAAGCTGAGTGTCGGTAATCATGAAGCTTGTTTTATTCTTCCGTATTATCGCAAGCTGAATTTGTTTTAAAATGGCCTCAAACAGACGAATAATTTGATATTTATACTTTGAATTTTGTGATTGATTTGTGATTTGAGCTTTGTAATTTGACATTAAGGAGTTAGGATATATTTTTCTGACCCATCGATTTTCTGAAATAAATCTCTTATATATTTGCCCCTTGTCTATCACTGGTTTCATCTGCAGTATCTCATGTGCCACATAGGGTGTTTGTTTGTTGCGGGGGATAGTTAGATCGGTTTCATCAAAAAATAGGTTCAAACATACGAGATTTCTCACGTTATATAAAATAGAAAGAAGGATTGTAAAGAAGCGCGAAATCCACAAATATCCACGTTTGGCAATTATCATTATATCAATATCGTCTTTTGGCGTACAGTTTCCCACAGAAGCCGATCCGGTAATCGCAACCATCTTGACAAGAGGTATTCTGGAGAGTGCTTTAGTATAACAGTATACTAAAGCAAGTTTATTATTGGAAATAATATGTCTTTGGATTGTCACAGAAGTATTTATACTATACTGGGGGAGAGTATAAAGCGGGAAATCCAAATGACAAAATTTAATATTCAAAGATTGATGATTTGGTTTGTTATTTAGCTCTTTATTAAGTTCATAATCTTTCTTCTTCATCAAAGTCCGCATTAACGTAGCTTCTTCATGTGCTATTAGTTTTTTCTGATTGATGAAGCGATTGATGACGGTTTTTAACTGTCTTTTTGATATTTTTTCGGGAAAAAAAGTATAAATTTGCTCGAAAGATGGCGAATAGTTGAAGAAATGGAAATACGATATAGTATTAACGACAAGTTTTGAATACCCGGGGTGGCTTGATGGTTTCATATATTAGCTGCTTTATAACTTGACCGACAAAGAATAACAAGCGGATCTGCCTTACCATACGCCACGGTTGGTTTATCAGTCTGAAAAACCACTCAAGTCCCAAACGGCGGACAAGAGAATTGGGCCGTTTTATAGCTCCGCTTAGATAATCAAAACCACCCCCAACCCCCATACACATGGTACCTCTAAACCATGATTTATGGCTATTAAACCATAGTTCCTGTGCGGGAGATCCGAATGCAGCAAACACTATTCGGGGCCTCATAGTAGTCACTATAGAGTGAATATCCTCTTCTTCCAGGGTGGTGGGTTTGTTGATATTTCGTATGCCCTGAATGCCCCTGAATTTAGCCTTGGGGTAGCTTCGCTGATAGCACTGAGCAAGTTGAAGTGCTAAATTTTCCTTACCCCCTAAAAGAAGTACTGGTAAGCTCATTTCTCCTACCAATCTTATAAGATCGTTCATGAGGTCAACGCCAGGATAGCGCTCACCAGCCGTGATATGTAAGATTTGGGCCGCCAGGACAATCCCAACGCCGTCAATAATAGGTAATTGGGCCGTCTTGACAATCTTTTTGAATGTGCGGTTCCGCTCTGCCAGGATAATATTTTCAGGATTTAGGGATACAATATGAAAAAAACCACGAGGCCTTAATAGGTATTTTATAATTTTCTCTAGGACATCTTTCCGAGAGAGCTGTGGAATGGCAAATTGTTTAAATAATAATTTCTCCATATGAGCAATTATACTACAAGCTTAAAACTATTCGAAACAATAAATGTTGAAAGCTTATTATTGTTCAATATATGTGAACAAGATAAAGCAAGTATTGAAAATATAAACATAGACTCATTCAATAGAAAATATATATTTATGAAAAATATACTATATACACATAACAACCGCCACTCATAATCTTATTTAATAGGTAAACGTACGGGTCGAGCAAGATCATAATTTACTATAAGATGTTCAAATATTTTCATATTTTATTTTAGGGTGTCAGAGCGCTTCAATTAAATCATTCATCAATTACCTGATAGCTTCCTTGAAGCTTTGAAGATTTTCTATTGCCATTCCGACGCCCCGAATCACACAGTATAATGGTTCTTCAACGACGAATGACGACACATTTGTGTAGTAGGTAATGTAGCGATCAATATTTGTTAAGAGCGCAGTTCCACCAGAAAGAACAATTCCTTTGTCGACGATATCAGCCGCAAGCTCGGGGGGAGTTAGACTGAGGACCTCCTTTATTCCTTCAAGAATGCTTTTAAGGGGTTTTTGAAGTGCCTCATTTATTGATATCTCACCAATTATCAATATTTTGGGAAGTCCGGTTTGAAAATCCCGACCTTTTACTTCATAGGTGCGTTCAACCATCCCCGGCTTTTGGTCAATGAGCGCATTACCGATATTGATTTTAATTTGCTCAGCAGTGCGTTCACCGATGATAAGCCCATGTTTTTTTCGAAGCGTATGAATAATGGCCTCATCAAATTTGGTTCCTGCAACTCGGACTGTTTTATAGGCGACGAGTTGGCCCAAAGAAATGACGGCAATCTCCGCGGTTCCTCCCCCCAAATTGACTATCATATGTCCCGATGCCTGAGAGATGGGGATTTTGGCACCAATTGCGGCAGCAAGTGGTTCTTCAATGAGGTAAACATCTGCGGCTCCTGCCTGTTTGCATGCTGCAACCACGGCCCGTTTCTCAACCTGAGATGCACCTCCGGGAATTGAGATCATTATTTCCGGCCAGAATACATGTCCTTTGAGGGATTTTTTCAAAAAATAAGTAATCATTGCTGCAGTTGTCCGATAATCGGCAATGACCCCTTCCTTCATGGGGCGGGAGGCAATAATCGAGCCAGGAGTACGGCCCAGCATTTCCTTTGCATCATCTCCGACCGCCAGGATTTGCTTCGTTTCAAGGGAGTAGGCGACTACCGTTGGTTCGTTCAGTACAATCCCCACGCCAGCCACGTAAACGAGGGTATTTGCCGTACCTAGATCAATCCCTACTTTTTTGCGAAAGAACATAGCGAGCGTGCGAACATATAATGCTTATATTGTATAATATAGCAAACTGCTGTTGTGTTACAAAACTATGAAACTAATTTCGAGGGTGCTCATATTCGGTCTATTTTTCGGTGTATTTATATTTATTGTTGCGTATGCGCGCGGATATCGTCTTGATCTTCACAAGAAATCATTTACCTCAACGGGAATCATTGCCATAACCTCAAGTCCAAAAGCGGCAAAAGTGTATGTAAATGGAGAGTTGCGGGGAGTCACCGATACGAGTCTGACCCTTGCTCCGGGAGCATACACCATTGAGATAAAAAAGGATGGATACATGTCATGGAGTAAAAAATTTAATCTGAAGGGAGAGCTTGTGATGGTTGCTGATGCTACACTGTTTCCCATCAATGCGTCGCTTACCCCCTTGACCAATCTTGGGATCGTCAAGATCGTCTCGATTGATGATACGGGCCGACTACTTCTCTTCTCTCAACAGGACAATATTGAAAAAGATGGTATCCACTTATTTGATCCCAACCTTAAGTTGATCTCCATATTTCCTCCGCTTAAAATGATTCTCGCAAAGAAAAACCTCCCTCAGGACATTGATTTTACAAAATCGAAGGTATATTTTTCACCCGACTATAAAGAGGGTCTTTTTGAATTTGAGCTGCCAACAGGCTCTGTTTCATATCTCCTTTCATTTGATGAAGAGAATAAAGAGCTTCTCGATATGACGGCTTCAAAAGATTCTCTTCTCAAAATGTGGGATGAAGAAAAGAGACTAGAAAGTATAAAAATTCTTGAGGCACTTCCCAAACTACTTCAGCCTACTGCATCAGATTCATTTCATATTATTTCGTTTACTCTGGATAAAACAAAAGTTCTTTATACTGCAACCCATAAAGATACGCTTCCGCTTCTTATTAACCCTCCACTCATTAGCGGAGACCAAGAAAAAGAAACGCGGAGCCTTGAGACAGGAAAATTGTATGTCTATGATATAAAAGAAGATAAGAACTTTAAGATCGAGTTAAGTGATGAACTGACAAAAGAAATAGAGGCAAAGAGTGAAGAGAGGAATGAAATGACACGCGCCGAGCATTATGTTATGTGGTATCCGGACTCCCGGCACTTGGTCTTAAATGAGTCAAGGCAAATTGCTATCGTCGAATATGACAATACTAATAGGCAGATAGTCTACGCGGGTCCTCACGAAGATGGTTATGTAGATGTTACCCAAGACGGTAAACTTCTGGTCCTTGCCAACCTCAACTCTCTCATAAACAAATTTCCTGATCTGTATGTGGTGGGGATAAAATAATCCTAGATATGGACATTCCAAGAACTATTAATGAAGTTATTGATAGAGTCTATAGTCAAACAAAACCCGTATCAATATTTGTATATGGTTCAAGGGCAAGGGGAGATCATCTGAAGGACAGTGATTATGAAGTTGGCGTATTATTTGGGAGGGGTAAAAAATGGGGGAGAAAGGAGTTATCACAGCTTCATACTTTGAATAACCTTAATCTATACCCATTTATATATGAAGACATACTTCGTTACTCGCTTGACACCCCATTTCCAAGAGCGGTTTTTTTAAGAGAACTTGCGGGAAGCGCGATTACAGTAAAAGGGACGGGAGTAATTGAGGGAATGAAGTTGTCCGCTGTTAAAGTTTCAGATCTGCTTGAAGTAGTCACTTTTCAGTTAGCATATGCACTGGGCGCAGTTTTATCTTCACGTCAAGGAGATTGGGTAACTGCGAGCACAGAATTTATTAAATCAGTTTTATATGGAGCGAGAGCGCTGATCATTTTAGAAACGAAAAAGTTCCCATTACTCTACGAAGAGATGGCTGAGGCGTCTTTGGAACTAAATATAGAGCAAAGGTTTAAGGACTTGATTAGGCACACAGTCAAGGTAAGAAGTGGTGCGAAAATTGACCCTGTTCAATTGTATACAAATATCACTTTTTTAAATCAGGTTGTTTTGAACAGGGTTAAAGACGAGTTAAAAAGGGGAGACAAGGTTCTGCTTAAAGGAAGAAAGATCTAGCCCTCCTTCGTCCTCCGATTCGGGGGACTACGGCGGGGCATAAGAAACTGTATTTCCTCGTTCCTCGGAAACAGTTTCTAATGCAGGTCTGCCGAGATTCGAACTCGGAACAAGGGTTTTGGAGACCCCGATGATACCATTTCACTACAGACCTAAAAACAGACATAATTATAATTCAGCGGGTGAAGATAAGCAATTAAAATGGATATTTTAAAGTTTTGGATCGGGGATGCTCGGCATCGGGGGAGCTACAGGTGCCTGAATCGGTGGGGCGGCTTCTGCCTGAGTTTGGAGGGTGTTTAATACGCTTGCCATTGGATCAACCGGCTTTACTGGGGTTTCATCGGCCAAGGGTTTCTGTGGTTCAACTGGTGGTTGTGTAACAGGAGTAGGTGTTTGTGCAGCAGGGGGTTGAACTGTCTCAGGGGGAGGGACTGACCCATCAGCCTTTACAGCGGGGACCTCGACGGGCTTAGCCGGTTCAACCGACAAGCCAAGCGCTTTATCAAACTCTTCCTTAGTAAATCCTTTCAAAATCGCAATTTGTCCGTCGTCTTTATCAATCTTAGTAACCGGTGTTCCGGCAAAATTATTTGAGATGGTCAACATTTCGGACAGAAATTCTTTATTTGTTTCAAGATTCTTTTCTTCAAAAGCAAGCTTGTTTGCCGTTAAATATTCCTTTTCCTGTTTTGAAAACTGACAGTCCGTTATCGTGTAGATAGTTATCTTCATATTTTCATTATTGATGAAAGGGTGAGATTTGTCAAGCGGTTATGAAAAAACAGCGTTGCTGTTATACAATGAATTGATCTCTATGAAAAAACTACTTTTGCTAAGTGTTGTTGTGGGCAGTTTATACTGTGTTTTTAAAATCGCAACTCTTCCCCCTTCCACCGCCCCCGACCTAACTGCCGGTCCACCCCTTGAAGCTACTACCCCGACTCCAACCCAAAAACTAGCGACCCAGAAGAAAGAATCGATACTTGTACCGTATTGGGCTCTGGGACAATATGATATATCTACAATTCCTTACGATACGATCTACTATTTTGGTCTTGCCGTTGATGAAAAAGGCATTGTGATAAACGATCCTGGATATATGAACTTAGCCTACACGAACTGTCCAAACGATAAGATCTGTGTCTTAGTTTTGCGCATGTTAAACAACGATGCGAATAAAAAAATACTTGCTGATCCAAAACTGCAAACTAAGATCATAGACGACTCAATAACGATCGCAAACAAGTATTACTATTCAGGAGTTGCACTTGACCTGGAATTATCAGAATTATTTAATTCAGAAATAACAACTCAAATTACAAAATTTGTACAACAATATTATACGATGCTTCACAAGGACTATAAGACACTATCATTCATTACATACGGCGATTCTTACTTTCGAAAAAGGCCGTTTGACACGAAATCGATAGGTGAGTCAACGGATGAAGTAATGATCATGGCATATGACTTTCACAAAAGCTATGGCGAGCCGGGGCCCAACTTTAGCTTTGATGAAAAGAGTAAATATGGATATGATTTCAAGCAAATGATCACTGACTTTTCAGGTGATGTTTCCCGCGAGAAAATTACTGTTATTTTCGGCATGTATGGATATGATTGGACGCTTAACAAACAAGGAACGCCACTCAAGAGGGCGGAGGCAATTACTCTTAATCAAATTACAAATAGCAAATTTCAAATCACAAATCAATATCAAAATTCAAATTCAAAAGAAAGACGAATTGAATATATTGATCAGCAAAAATTGAAACATGTAATTTGGTATGAAAACAAAGAATCAGCCGAAGTAAAAACTCAATACTTACAGGAAAATGGTATTGGAAGTGTAAGTTATTGGGCATGGGGTTACTTCTGACTTTTCTTCTTAAATACTCCCATTTCCTTCAGCTTCCACATAAAAAGTGCACCTTTGCGTTTGGCGTGTGAGTCAACCACAAACCGGAGGGCCTGTTCAAGAATAGGCCGGGGAATTGTCTTTGCCAACTTCATATAGAGGCTTTTGCGCGGCTCATCCTGAAGTTTTTCGGCCAGATGAACTCCAAATGTCTGGAACTCCCGTGAAATATATTTGTCTTCCAGAGGATTGAAGGTTTTGAGGACGTCAGCGATAGTTTTCAAAGGATAATTTTGAACTTACCACTTAAATATTGGCGAATTAATGTTGCAACCAGCGTCTGGTAAGGGAGGCTGTTTGCCGCTGCCTTTTCCTTAAGCGCGTTTACATCTTTCTCAGACAGTCGAAGATTGATATTTTTGGTTTTAAACTGAGCCCGTGCAATCCTTTGAATTCGTGCAATTTCCTGCTTAACATTGGGCACGGATACAAATTTACCCGCCTCAACATCTTTCAGAATTTGTTTTTCTTCTGCGTCTAGTTTGTATTTTTCTCCACATCCCAAACTAAACTCTTCACAGTTTTCATTGTATGACAATGTATATATAATGTCAATATCCATTTGTTTAAAAGACACCGCTTTTAAACGATCGTACAAAAGTGGTTGTTTTTTTGATTTAAGCAGAAGCTTTTTTAGCAAGGATTTCTTTGTAAACCTCTACATATTGGTCAACCATGTGTTCAACGGTAAAGTTCTTCTCAACGTGTGCACGACAAGCCAGCCTCATTTTTTTATATTGATCCTCCGGCATGGCATAAATCCGTTCAACCGCCTCGCACAGGCCTTCAATACCTGTTTTTTTGATGATCCAGTTACCACGAATATCGTCGTCAGATGGGTTAACAATAAATCCTGTTTCACCGTCTTTAACAATTTCAGGGATCGATCCACGGGCATAGGTAACAATGGGGGTGCCACAAGACATGGATTCTATAAGAGTTAGTCCGAATGGTTCATCCCATCGAAGTGGAAAAAGAAAAAGCTTACTATTTTGATACTCTGTTATAAGCCCTGATCGCGCCATATTAAATTCAATATAAACTTTCACAATCTGAATAATAAGATCCCGTTTTTTTATAATCTCATCGTATACCCAATGCAAATACTCATCTTTAATAATGGGAAATACTCTTGTGTATTTTTTTAGTTTTTGAGCAATAGTTAGAACCGTATCTAAACCTTTTTCAGGTACTGCGCGACCCGTCCAGACTATATTCTTTCCCCCAATAGCATTAAATGAATATTTCTTTGGATCAATACCGTGATAAATAGTCCGTGTAAAATTAAGTGAAGGCAGGGATTTTTTTTGATAATTGCTGATTGGTGTAAAGTATAGATGTGGATAGCGTTCAAACTGAGAAAAGAATAAAGATGAATGGGGTTCACTAATAACTCCGTGAATGGTGTTCACAATGGGCTTTTTAATAAACTGTGCAAATGCCATCATATAATCGCCGCTTCCAATATTTGAGTGAAATATATCAAATTTATTCTGCATTCCTATTGCTTTTGATATGAGAGCTAAGTCAAAAATAAGATGATGTTTTGCCCCTATATGTTGATTCTCAAGAGAAGAGCGGAATATGACGCTTTCTTTTTTAACAGGAAGAAGAGAATTTCCTGAACAGAATGCCGTAATATCAAATTCTTTCCTTTTATATTTATAGAGACCATTAATAAAAATATAATCAAATATTTCTGTTCCTTGTTTGGTATAGGGGCTAAGTTTTACCTGAGTTGAGTTAATGATGGCAAGATTAATTTTTCTTTTCATTTTTTTAAATTAATGAGATTTTGTTCATATACATTTTCATAGTTTTTAACCATTACGTCGACTGAGAATTTTTGTTCATATTGTTTTCTACACTCATTTCGCATAGTTAAATATTCAGTTTGGGACATTGAATAGATTGCTAATACCGCCTCAAGCAACCCATCGATACCAAGTGTTTTAAAATGCCAATCTCCTCGAATATTATCCTTTGAAGAGTTGACAACATATCCGGTTTGACCATCTGAGATTTGCTCGGGAAGAGCCCCATATGCAAAAGTAACCGTGGGTGTTCCACAACCTAAAGATTCTAAGGGGACAAGGGGACAGGTATCCTCATAATTTACCGGCATTAATAACAATTTAGCTTTTGCGATGATTTCAAGTTTTTGTTGTTCCCCAACCTCACCTAAAAACACAACATACTTATTGTCAACGTAGGATTTAAATTTTTCAAATTGGTCCATTCGATTACTATCATATTTTGCCGCTACGATGAGCTTCTTTTTCAATAGGTGTGCGACTTGTACCGCTTCAAAAATTCCTTTTTCATTATCTATTCGCCCAACAAATGCCATATAAGATTCATCAGCTTCTGAATAGTAGCCTGTATATTCGGAGCTAACGCTTACTCCATTATAGACATTAGCGGCAAAATTAAGTTCAGGGCCTGTTTTTCTTTGATTTAAGGAAAGCGAAATAAAAGGGTATTTTTTAAATTGATACAGAATCGGGAGATCACTATGATCATATGCATACCCCTGAAAACTCCAGTGGATAGTGGTAAGGAAAGGAATGGGTAGCTTGACCATATCTGCAAAAAAAAGAGGGATAAGACCCTCATGGCTATGGACAATATCAAATTTTTCTTTTCTGATCATTTCAAAGAAGTGATAATAATGATTAAGTCTTTCATGAATTAACTCATTTTGTGTTTTTGTCATCACCCCACCCTTCCATAATTCTTCTTTAAAAAGATATTGGAGCTTACAATTTACCTTTGAATCACCTGTTGAAAAAAGAGTAACATCATGTCCGTTTTTATGAAGCCCTTCAACCAAGTTATATACAATTCGTTCAGTTCCGCCATATTTTTGTGGTGGTACTGCAATTAACGGGCCTGCGAGCACAGCAATTTTCAAAGGTTTCATAATAAATACAGTATTAAAGGTTAAACTAATTCTATCAGATTATGAAAAAAAATCGTAGTATTATCAAGCTCATTCTTAAATATTTTTTTTATTGCTTCCGCGTCTTCTGTTGATTTATTTATAAGTTCATTCACATGCCCTATCAGATAAAAACATTCAGAAAAAGAATATGCAAAAAGCCAGGCATACTGTAAAATTTGACTTTTTATTGATGTTCCGTTGTGAGCTATAAGATATTTTTTTTGAATCTGGGGTTGTCGGTATATCTTGTCATAAAAATATGAAATATCTATATATTTACTACCAATGCCATACGCATCCCAATCAACCAAATATATTCGGTTATTCTTCAACATGAGATTGTTAGGTTTAAAATCCCCATGGCAAAGCTGTTGAGGGGCAGTGTCAAGTATTTCTTTCAAAATTGTATTTTTTCGTAGGCGGTCAATTCCAAGAACCATCTCTTTAGGAAAGTGGGATTCAAATACCCTTGCATTTGCTTGGAAGTCAGTTAATTCAAATATAAGAAATAGGAAATAATCCCAGCCATACGATTCAATAGTGTTATTGAACAGCTTAATAGGAAAGGCTTTAAGGGAAGCTAACACTCCATTAATTAACGCAAGATCGCTCTTTTTTATTATTGAATAATTATATTGATATCGATAACCCAAGTTCATTCCATCTGTGAATTCCGACAAAGTATAATCTTCCGTAGCTTCGACTACCCTAGGTATATATTTTATCAAACTGATTTCTGGATTTTGACTTAATATCCTACTTAATATAAGGTTTCGTTCGAATATTTTATCCAAAAAATAATTCTTCTGGAACTTAATCTTAATAAAGTACTTGTTCTTTTTACTGTCAAGAACTACCGCGGAATAATGAGCTTTGGTATTGTCGCTTACAACTTTTCTTATGTCAGACTGAGGCACGAGGCTCAATTGGTTTAATATTTTTTGTACTTTTGAAACAGCTTCCGGAATATTTTTTACTGTTTTATATTTAAAGTGGTATTTCGGGAGAGAATAATAAAATAGTTTTGGATTATTCATACAGCGTCTTTTCAATAAATCTTATCGCCCAATTATATATATTTCTTTCTTTTAGCTCTTTCCTCATTTTTAAATTTCTTATTTTTCGGTCTTTTGGGTCCATATTCAAGGCTTTAAAGATCGCGTCAGCTCCTTCCTCAATATTGTATGGATTAATTAAAGTAGAATATCTAAGGTCATTTGACGCGCCGGTGAACTTGGAAAGGACAAGCGATCCTTTTTCGGCATCACAGGCGATGACGTATTCTTTTGCGACCAAATTCATGCCGTCGTCAAGCGAAGTAACGAGGCAGACATTTGCCTGTTTATAATATTGAAATACCTTGTCTCTACCACTTAATCCATTTAATGTGTAATGTATAGGGACCCAGCGCCCTGTTGAGTACTTCCAGTTTATCTTTTCGGCGAGATCCGTAACATTTTTCGCATACGCACGATAGGCGGGAATGTGGAAACGTGATTGCGGCATGATACCGTAATAGACTACTTTTTCTATATATTCCGGGTGTTTCTCAAAGAATCGATCAATCATTTTTAATCGCTCAATAATTCCTTTCGTGTAGTCGAGGCGGTCTACTCCTAAAATAAGGAAGGGGATATCCATCCCAAAGAGCTTAGTCATAAATGACCTCCGTATTGTTTTTCCTTTATTGTTTAAGTCAACAATCTCCTGATAGTCAATTCCCGCTTCGAGATTTTCAATCTTGGTAAGATGTTCTTTGTATACAATTTTTGATTGTTCGTGTCCAATTTTTGCTTCAAGCTCCCGTTGTACACTCTGTACAAAATTCTGCGCCTGATATCCGCGGTGAAAAGCAAGAAGATCGGAGCCCAAGAGACCAATCAATAGTTCTTTTGCCCACGGGTTTACCCGAAAAATTTCATAGGTGGGCCAGGGGATATGCCAAAAAGTACCGATTTTAATATCTTTTCCTGATTCACGAAGCATCTGGGGCAAAAGACAAAAATGATAGTCATTTACCCAAACAAAAGCTTTTTTATCTCCAACATCATCGAGCACAGTTTGTGCAAATTTACGGTTCACCTCTTTATACGACTCCCACCATAGCGGATTAAATTCAGGTTTTACAAATACCGCATGACAAAGGGGCCACAACGTTTGATTGGTAAATCCGTAATAGAAGTATTCAAGCTCCTTTTTTGAAAGGAAAACGCGTTTCAGCGTAAATAATTTTTCTTTTGGCGGCATCTTGATACAGTTATTTTTATCTACCACCTGTTTGTCAGCAGATCCCGCTCCATGGGCAATATAGGTTCCTTGAGAGACTCGAGCAATAAGCTCAAGAAGAGTATGAGCGCCACCTGAAGGTCGGGTAACCTCAATTCCTTCAAATGTCTTGTTGTGGATGTAGGGTTCGCGGTTGGTGACAATGTAAAAAGACCGGTCTTTGAGATTCTTGCGAATGTATTTTTCCAGTGAGTCTCGATTTGACATATAAGTATTATATATGGTTTATGATAAATACTCAATCAGGCTTTCAGGGCCGACTAACCCTGGGTATTTTTCATCAGAAACGATGATAGTACAAATGCGATTTGCATGTCTGTATTCATACACTCCAAGAGATACCATCTTCATTTCTTTTTTAATTCCCTTTAAATCATCACCTACAAAATCATTCTTCTTTGGATCGAGTAGGTATGGTGTCATTCTTGAACCTCCCACAAGAAATAAAGTTGAAGTCTTGCATGTTGAATAGATCGCCTCATATATATCAGGAAGGCTATCGCCTACAAAGAGGATTTCGGGTAGATACAATGGATCATTGGTATCTTTTTTTATCATACTTAGTATTCTGTTTGCGGCCTCAAATTTACCCGGCACGGGGCTGATGTAGAGGGCATATTTGTGTTCCTGGGGCCAACTGTCATTTATTGCATATAGTTCAGGTTCATACTGTTTGAATACCTTTTTAAAGCTGATTAGATCGGCAGGGTTTCGGAACTGTATTTGAATACGGTAATCAGGAGGAAATACTTTTGAAGAACCGTTATGAAAATCTTCGACGTGTTCAATTGAAGAATATACAAACAGAGATCCATTTGTATTCAGTTTAGTAAGAAGATTCATTGTTTTTGTACGCCATTCAAAAGGGGAGAGGGAAGAGTTTCGATATGATACATCCTCAATATACCCTCCGTCTCCCTGACGAACAAAAATTTTCCCTCCGGTTGAGGAAGCGATAATATGTGGATCAAGGGTTCCTTGAGGGGTATTTTCTTTAGTAAACCGGGATAAGGGTCTATTCAATTGGTACTTTTTGACAGATAAGTTATATTCTTTAATGCTCATGAGCATTTCTTCGGTACGTGAGGTAATGAACGCAATAATATACCCTCTTTCCTCAAGCAATCTTCTTGCTTTGTTAGTTAATCGGTGATCAAGAAGTTGCGATACGTTTGTGGCCTCGATGTGACTTGATAGAGTAGAATCAATATCAACAAATGCAATTTTTTTGGGACGGGATTGCGTGATTGGTAGATATATTTGTTTATCCATACGAGACACCTGATATGATACAGTATAAGTATATATGGATGATCTTTTGAAATTACGGCAAATGCTTCTTAAAAAGACTCTTGTTGTTAATCGGCCAAAAACAAGGGGTGATTTGTATCAATTTTTAGGGAACACCAAAGAAGAGCGAACAAATAGTCTCATGAAAAAAATTCTTGGTGAAAATGCCCCGGAAAATAAAAGGAAACTATTCGAGTATATTGTCGAGTTCTGGGAGAGGTCAACTATCGAGGTGCCATACAAAGCCCCAGGATTCAA
>PFLF01000105.1:808-1081 GCA_002784505.1 Candidatus Roizmanbacteria bacterium CG_4_10_14_0_8_um_filter_39_9 | reverse complement strand
AGGAATTTGCCTTCGGAGAACAGTATCGTTGGGATACTTTTTTTCAAAACAGGGGACTTATCTTAGCCGGAGGAATGGATTTGGCTAAGGGGCAACTTTTAAATTTAACCGATATGTACGATGAATTTAAACGAATCCCAAATGCATTAGTGACTCCGTTTTTATCCCGACCACAACCGCCATTTGAGATGAGAATGGTAATGGATTTACTTGAAGGTGGATTATCTCACGATAAAGATGTAATAAAGGCGGTTACGGTGATTGAAGAAGAGT
>PFLF01000105.1:0-796 GCA_002784505.1 Candidatus Roizmanbacteria bacterium CG_4_10_14_0_8_um_filter_39_9 | reverse complement strand
GGTTTGATTATGGAGCGGGTAAACAGAATCATCGTCAAACGGATGAAATGGTTCAAAAGTTTGGTATGCTGACGCGATATGAACCGCATTCGAATCCTTTTATGGTGGGATGTGAGGATGGCAAAGATCATAACTGGATTACCGCAACATATAGCTATGAGCACCTTCCCGTCCAACTAAATACAATACTCTTTGGAACAATTTCTTCATTACACGAGTACTATGCATCTGCGAACTGGGGTAATAAAGAAAAGGCTGATCTGTATGGAATCCTAAAACAGCGAATGTATACGGATTTTCAAAAAACATTTTGGTGCTCGAATGGAACATGGACCGGGTTTCGAGATTATTCTTTGGTAAAAGGAAAAGAGGGTCATATCTTATATGGCGACCTTTCAGCTGAGATATTTCCCTTGTTTTTTAACCTTGCAACACAGGAACAGGCTGAAATTACAAAAAACAATTTAGAGAAATATTACAAAGGAGATATTGGTTTGTCTACCACGAGTTTAGAGCTTCGCCATGGGGGAAGTATACCGATTGTGCCTTCCGGGCAATGGAAATTTCAGTGGGAATACCCCAATTGTTGGCCACCTCTCATGATGATTGCATCTGAGGGACTCAAGAATTATGGCTTTACGGATGAAGCTTTGACACTGGAAAAAAACTGGGTGACATATGTTGAAAAAGAATTTGATCATATTGGCGGCTTTGCCGAGAAGTATCCTTTTTCAACTCAGACAAATGTAGAGCCTGGATTTTATGGGGTAATGAAAGGCTTTGGGTGGACAATTGC
>PFLF01000058.1 GCA_002784505.1 Candidatus Roizmanbacteria bacterium CG_4_10_14_0_8_um_filter_39_9 | reverse complement strand
ATTGGCCGTGGTCGTTATCTATTTTCAGTACATTCTTAAACATCCTAAAATTATCCATAAAATTCTTTACTCTTTTGTCCCGACCGCAGTCGCGGGTCTCATTTTTTACAAAATAATAAAGACAATTTTCTTTGAATCAAACTCACTTATCATTGATGCGATCTTTCTTATCGGACTTGTTTTTGTCATTCTCGAGTATCTTGTCCAAAAGAAAAAAATAAAGTTGGTCCGCTCCGTATTGCATTTGTCAAATTTAGATGCAATAAAAATTGGTTTTGCTCAGGCACTTGCCGTTGTTCCCGGAGTCTCCCGTTCAGGGATTGTAATGGTCGCTATGATGTTTATGGGTTTCAAGCGTGAAGATGCGGCCTTATATTCGTTTCTAATCGCGGTCCCCACTATCCTTGCCGCCTCAGCATATGATTTGTTTAAGATGCGGACAATAGTTTTTTCTTCTTTGCAGAATTTTCCGTTACTTCTTGTCGGATTTGTCATGTCGTTCATTACAGCTTACATCGTGGTCAACTGGTTTATCGGATTTCTTAAAAAAAACTCTCTTATATACTTCGGGATTTATCGCATAGCACTTGCTATAATATTGATGTTCATATTTTAAATTCATGAATATCCGTTTGTCTCTGTAGTTCAACGGATAGAATGTGGGTTTCCGAAACCCATGATGGGAGTTCAATTCTCCCCGGAGACACCACCTAAGGAAAAGGGCTCGTGGCTCAATTGGTAGAGCGCTGCATTCGCATTGCAGAGGTTGCCGGTTCAAGTCCGGTCGAGTCCACTAAGTGATAAAACATATTATTTTTGACCTGGGGAATGTATTACTTGATCAAAAAACGGTTTCTGCCGATGTGTATTTTGCCTCCGTACTGGGAATTTCCGAAATGGACTCGAAAACATTTTATGAAACATACCATGGAGATGCGGTTAAAGGTTCTGTTTCTTTTGTAGATTTAGTGAGCTTATATAAAGAAAACTTCAAATGTGATCTGTCTAAAGAGGAAATATATACAAGGTATAAACAACTTTATATACATGATGTTAAAAGCGTCAATATCGCGCTTATCGAATTGATTAAGCGCCTTAAAATCAACTATTCAATCTATATGATGACCAATACCCTTCAGCCTCATTTTGATCATTGGAAAACACTGGATATCAATCATTATTTTAATAGGCTATTTAGATCGGACGCGGATCATTTCATCAAACCGGAAAAAGAATCATATTTATACGTTGTAAACAAAATAGGGGCAAAGGCGGAAGAATGTATTTTTGTTGATGATCTTGCTATAAACGTGAGGGGAGCGAAGGATGCCGGGCTTCAAGGAATCGTCTACCAAAATAATAATTTACTGAAGAGAGACCTTCTTAAATTTGGAGTTAAAATCTGATATACTTTGGGGTATAATTGCGCCTATAGCTCAGCGGTAGAGCGCTACTCTTATAAAGTAGATGTCCTTGGTCCGAATCCAAGTGGGCGCACCGATAAGGTATAATTAATTTAAGCTGAGATAGGGCTCCGAGTCGGAGCCTGGTTACGCCCTCCGATACGGAGGGCAAGGCTGGAGGGTTGATAGAATCAGATATGTATTTTACATATGTTCTACAATCAGAGAAGGACGGGAATTTGTATATTGGTTTCACTGACAATGTTGAAAGGAGAATAAAAGAGCATAATGAAGGCATAAATGTTTCAACAAAATCTCGAGGACCATTTAAGATTTTGTACTATGAAGCATTGCCAACGATGGAAGAAGCGTTACGAAGAGAGAAGTTTTATAAGTCGGGAAGAGGCCACGAAGTTCTTTATAAAATTTTGTTTAAATCATTGCTGAAATAGTCCTCCGATTCGGAGGATGGTCACGGCGGACGATTGCTGAGATAGCCAAGGTGGTCACGGCGGAGGTCTGAAAAACCCCAGATGCGTGTTCGACTCACGCTCTCAGCACCCATTTGTAACAAATAGCTGAAATAGTCCTCCGATTCGGAGGATTGTCATGGCGGAGGTCTGAAACCCTTCGAGTCGGAGGGCGACTCACGCTCTCAGCACCAGCGGTAATAGTCTTTATTGTGTGATTGTGCCAGCTATGACAGAACAATCCTCCACGTATAGGGCTACTTATACGAATGCATATTTTGACATGGTGCGGGCTAAAACTGAAGGTAGGTTGAATTTTCCCGAACAGAATCTGGTAGATGGAACTGCACCCTCGCTTGATGTGCAAAGAATGATACTCTTTCTTAAGCCTCCACTTGCATACCCAAATGAAAGTCCTATTCAATTTCAAGTAGAGGAACAACGGCTATTGCACAAACTTATGGTTCATCCATTAGTTGTGGGGAATGGTCCCAAACGCTCAACTGAACAGAGTGAACAGGTAGGACGTTCAAGGCAAAATATCACCACAGCAATCAAAATACTTGAGGGAGGTTTTGGTGAAAAAAAACGAAGAACAGGTGAAAAATATACTATACATCCACTTCGTGTTTTTGCTCGCGGTGCTTTAGAGCTAAACCACATTGGATTGAATCATCTGTCACTATTTAATACAAGTTCTTTAACACGAATCCTGCATGACTGCAAGGAAGATTTCAGGAACTTTACCATTACCAAGACAGGAGAAAGAGTAATCGCAGATGACTCAGTGGTTCTACAAAAAACAATAAATACGTATTCTGTTACATTTAAGGATCAACCGCCAGGCGATGAGTACATTCTTGAAATGGAGCCTCAAGAAATGGAGCTGTTTGATTTGCAGATGAACGCCGTAAGTATTCCTCCCCACGTTCAGCAAATGAAAAATGGGGATGAAAAAACAAAGGCACAGGTCAACCATCTGTTTACCAATGTTATAAAGATAAATAAGCTATTTGGATCTATGGCCGCATATCAAACATTAAAAATAAAACTAGATGATCGTACCGACAATATATTTACTTATTTCGATGCACCGGGAAGTGGCAATTCAAAAGATAAATTCCAGGCGAAACTTCATGAAACGATTCTTTTTTTTACTGAAGTTGAAAAAGCAAGCCAAAAGTATTTTGAAGTATTTGCAGCCTCTTTACCAGATAACGCTCTGAAAAAAGTGAAAGAGAATGGAATAGAACAGACTGGATCAATCATTGCCCTTTGTTATTACTTACTGAGGGGAGGAACCTATCAAGACATCTTGCAAGGATATATTGATGCGGAGCGAGAAGAAGTGAGACAAGGTACAAACTATAATTCTCTCCTTATTCCAAATCCTCGTCCAAGTCCGCCGATTCCTCGAATTATAAAAATAACAATCTAGCCTTGGTTCTTGTGACCTCTGCATTGCTATGATATACTTTCTTCACAATGCGGTGGTAGTTCAACGGTAGAATGTTTCCTTGCCAAGGAAAAGGTTGCCGGTTCAAATCCGGTCCACCGCTCACGAGTGCGAGTTGTCGGGGCGGCACGAAGTGCCGCCCATTGCTCCGGAAGGTCACAATCAACTATTCTGTTTTTTAAGGTCAGGTTCGAGCCGGTCTTTCTGAGGAACTCCTTTTTTTCATAAAGATTTTCATTGTCCCCCGCGATTTTATCCGCAGTTAGTGCTGTATCAAAGAATGCTCTCATAGGTTCGAGCCACTTGTTGGGGACATGTTCAAGGGTGGATATCTTCTCCTCAATAGTCTTCTTCTGCCCCATAAGCTGATTCTTCTTGGTAAGGTAGTCTTCACGACCCACAACGCTTTCAAGGTAGGAGTCAAGAAGTATATTCAACTTTCCACTGATATTGAGGAGATCTGCTTTAAACCCTTGAACGTGTCCCCCCGTATCTGACCTTTGCATGAGCTCATCCTTTGCCATTCTTTT